>JADHLS010000112.1 GCA_016780605.1 Reyranella sp. | reverse complement strand
CCGGCGTGCTGCGCGACGGGCTGGCGCGCATGAATGCCGAGGGCAAGGGCTCGTCGATGCGGGTCAAACGGGCGATTCTGATGGCCGAGCCACCGTCGGTCGACGGCAGCGAGATGACCGACAAGGGCTACATCAACCAGCGCGCGACGCTCGAGCGGCGCAAGGCGCTGGTCGACAAACTCTATGCCGGCGGCGAAGGTGTGATCGAAATTCCCTGAAGGGCCGCGCCATGGACCGCCTGGATCCCGTCGAAACGCCCGAAAAAGACGCCCCGCTGCGTTACGACATCAGGCTGCTCGGCCGGATCCTCGGCGACACCGTGCGCACCCAGGAAGGCGAGGAGGTGTTCGAGCTGGTCGAGCACATCCGCCGCACCGGCGTGCAGTTCCATCGCGACGCCGACGAGGGCGCTCGCCAGGAGCTGCAGAAGATCATGAGCGGCCTGCCGATGGGCCGTGCGCTCACCATCATCCGCGCCTTCGGCTATTTCTCCCACCTCGCCAACATCGCCGAGGACCAGCATCACATCCGCCGCACCCGCGCCTACGCCAAGGCCGAGGCCGCACCGCGTCCGGGCACGATGGCCTATGCGCTCGGTCGCGCGCGGCAGGCGCGGCTGTCGCGCGAGCAGCTCAAGCGCTTCTTCGCCCACGCGCTGTGCATCCCGGTGCTGACGGCGCATCCCACCGAGATTCGCCGCAAGAGCTCGATCGATCGCGAGATGGAGATCGCCCGGCTGCTCGACGAGCGCGATCGCGTCGAGTTCACGCCCGAGGAGCTCGCCGCCAACCGCCGGGCGCTGCGCCGCAATGTGCTGGTACTGTGGCAGACCAGCCTGGTGCGCGGCACGCGGCTTCGGGTCATCGACGAGGTCGCCAACGGTCTCTCCTATTACGACCACACCTTCCTGCGCGCGCTGCCGCTGTTCTATGCCGACCTCGAGCGCCTGCTGGCGGTGACCGACGCGGCCTGGCAGGAGCTCGAGATTCCGTCCTTCCTGCGCATGGGCAGCTGGATCGGCGGCGACCGCGACGGCAATCCCTTCGTTACCGCCGACGTCACGCGCCAGACGCTCGGCATGCAGAGCCAGCGCGCCATGCGCTTCTATCTCGAGGAGCTGCATCAGCTGGGTGGAGAACTGTCGCTGGACGGTCGCATCGTGCGGGTCTCCGATGCTCTGCGCACGCTTGCATCGAATTCGCCCGATCATGCCGTGGAGCGCCAGGACGAGCCCTATCGCCGCGCCATCGTCGGCATTTATGCGCGCCTGGCAGCGACGGCGTGGGCGCTCGATCGGCTCGAACCGCCCCATCCGCCGGTGGCCACGATGCCCGCCTATGCGTCGGTGGCGGAGTTCCGGGCCGATCTCGACACGATCTTCGATTCGCTGGCCCAGAACGGATCGATCGCCCTGGCGCGCGGTCGCCTGCGGGCGTTGCGCCGCGCGGTCGACGTCTTCGGCTTTCATCTCGCCTCGCTCGATATACGGCAGAACTCCGACGTGCATGAGCGCGTCATGGCCGAGCTCGTCGAGGCGGCGGGACTGGGCGACTACCGGGCCATGGACGAGGCCGGCCGCGCCGCCCTGCTGACGGCCGAGCTCGGCAACATGCGGCCGCTGTCGTCGCCCCATCTTTCCTACGGCGAAGAGGCGACCACCGAGCTCGCCATGCTGAACGTGGCCGCGGATGCCCATCGGCGCTACGGCGCAGCCGCGATTCCGCACTACGTGATCTCCAAGGCCGACAGCGTCTCGGACATCCTGGAGGTCGCCGTCCTGCTCAAGGAAGTCGGCCTCCTTCAGCCGCGCGCCAAGACGGGCGACGCCCGGCTCGACGTCGATATCGTGCCGCTGTTTGAGACCATCGGCGACCTGCAGCGCTGCGGCGGCATCATGGACGCGCTGTTCGCGCTGCCGGCCTATCGCCGGCTGCTGGCCTCGCGCGGCAATGTCCAGGAAGTGATGCTGGGCTACTCGGACAGCAACAAGGACGGCGGCTACCTCACCTCGACATGGGAGCTCTACAAGGCCGAGCTGACGCTGGTCGCGCTGTTCGCCAGGCACAAGGTCGGCCTGCGCCTGTTCCACGGTCGCGGCGGCTCGGTCGGCCGCGGCGGCGGGCCGAGCTACGAGGCGATCCTGGCGCAGCCGCCCGGCGCGGTGCGCGGCCAGATCCGCGTCACCGAGCAGGGCGAGGTGATCGGCGGCAAATACTCCAACGCCGAGGTCGGCCGGCGCAACCTCGAGACCCTGGCAGCCGCGACCTTCGAGGCGACGCTGCTCGATGCCGAGCGGCCGGCGGCGCCCGAGTCCCACCGCGCGGTCATGGAGGAACTTTCGGAACGCGCCTTCAAGGCCTATCGCGCCCTGGTCTACGAAACCGAGGGCTTCGATCGCTACTTCCGCGAGTCGACCGTGCTGGAAGAGATCGCGACGCTGAATATCGGCAGTCGGCCCGCCTCGCGTTCGAAGAAGCAGGGCATCGAGGATCTGCGCGCCATCCCCTGGGTGTTCAGCTGGGCGCAGTGCCGGCTGATGCTGCCGGGCTGGTACGGCTTCGGCACGGCGGTGAAGGGCTGGCTGGACGAGCATCCCGGCGGCCTGGCGACACTGCAGGCCATGCATGCCGAATGGCCGTTCTTCCGCACCACGCTCTCCAACATGGACATGGTGCTGTCCAAGAGCGACATCGCCATCGCCTCGCGCTACGCCGAGCTGGTGACCGACGCCGAGCTCAGCGCCAGGATCTTCGCCCAGGTGCGCGCCGAATGGCAGGCGTCGATCGATGCCGTGCTCGCGATCACCCGCCAGCAGGCGCTGCTAGAGACGAACCCCTTGCTGGCGCGCTCCATCCGCAACCGCTTTCCCTATATCGATCCGCTGAACCATGTGCAGATCGAATTGCTGCGTCGCCATCGCGCCGGCGACACCGCGCCCGAGGTGGTGCAGGGTATTCATCTCAGCATCAACGGAATTGCTGCGGGTTTGCGTAACAGCGGGTAGGCAAGAAACCCCTCATCCTGAGGAGGCGCGAAGCGCCGTCTCGAAGGATGGCAACAGCAAAGGTGCTCGTGTCCACCCAGCGCGGTTTACCGCGCACATTCGAGACGCATCGCTACGCGATGCTCCTCAGGGTGAGGGTGGTTCTGGAGCGGCCGAACATCCTCTACGATGCCGACAAAAGGAGGAACGCCCCATGGACTTCAAGAACAAGGTCGCTCTGGTCACCGGCGGCGGCAATGGCATCGGCCGCGCCACGGCATTGGGTTTCGCGGGACGCGGCGCCAAGGTGGTGATCGTCGATCGTGACAAGACGGGCGGCGAGGCGACGGCGGGCATCGTGCGCCAGCAGGGCGGCGAGGCGCTGTTCGTGCAGGCCGATGTCACTGACGCGAAGTCCGTCGAGGCCTATGTGAAGAAGACCGTCGATGCCTATGGCCGCATCGACTGCTTCCACAACAATGCCGGCATCGAGGGCAAGGTCGCCAACATTGTCGACTACGACGAGGCGATGTTCGACCAGGTGATGTCGGTCAACGTCCGGGGTGTGTTCCTCGGCATGAAGTACGTGCTGAGGCAGATGCTGGCCCAGAAGAGCGGCGCCATCGTCAACACCGCGTCGACCGCGGGCCTCATGGGCTCCCCCGGCATGCCGGCCTACGTCGCCTCCAAGCATGCCGTGCTCGGTCTCACCAAGACGGCGTCGGGCGAGGTGGCGCGCCAGGGCATCCGCGTCAATGCCGTCTGCCCCGGGCCGATCGACACCCGCATGATCCAGGATCTGCAGAAGCAGCTGAACCCCGAGAACCCCGGCAAGGTCGCCGCGACCTACCAGGCCTCGATCCCGATCGGCCGCTACGGCACCGCCGAGGAGGTCGCCAACACCGTGCTGTTCCTCTGCTCCGACCTCGCCGGCAACATCACCGGCGCCCACTTCGTGGTCGACGGCGGCCGCACCTCGACGCCGGGGGCGGTGACGGCAATGAACAGGTGACGACCTCTGGAGCAGGCACCGCGGCATGACGGACCTAATAGACGGCTACATCGCGGACGCGATTGAGCATGGCCGTTGCACAGAAAGCGGCGACTATAAGAAGGGAAATGCCGCCATTGATCGGGTGACGGCGGCCGTTGCGGAGTTGCGAAGGCGGCCCGATCGCGGCGAGTCGGTTCTGATCGAATTGCTCAATCATCCAAATGGATGGGTGAGGTTGTCCGCCGCCACGCATCTCCTGCCGTTGAGAGCCGACGATTCTTCTCGTGTCCTCGAGGAACTCGCGGCAGGTCCGCAGAGCCAATTGGGATTCGGTGCAATGATGGTCTTGCGAGAATGGCGAGCGGGCAGGCTAAACGTGTCGTGATGCCCGGCCGGGAACAGAAATGACATGACATCTCTGCGCGAGGCATGGGCTGCGTTACCGTTCAAATTGAAAATACTGGAACCCGCGCGGTTCTCTGAGGACCAGTGGCTCCTCGTCGAACGCCTGCATGCGGCTTTCAATGACCGCGAAGCGCAGAGTCATCTGCCCATACCGATTGGCCGCTTTCGCAAGGCTGCAAGCAGAGAGATCTACGAACACGCCAAGCGCTTCGACGACGTCAGTACGGAATACATGAATGAGAGTTGGTTGCTGAAGGGAGCGCCGGACACGATGGCGAATTATGCGCGGCTCTATAACGACGACGTCGACGAGTTGATGGCAGTGCTCGTTCCGTCAGCGCGCTATCGCAAAGGGCATTATGCGTACGGCAAGTTCACCGTTCCCCAACCGCACGGTTTGCATACCGACCACAGCGCAGAGGATCCGGACGCCGCGGGAGAGCCGATCTGCATCGCCAGGATCGAGACTCTGGGCACGCACTATGTTGCCGGTGACTACAAGGCGCACGACCCCAAGACACAAAGCATGCTCAAGGCCTTGAGGTACTGGATCACCGTTCCCGAAGGCGAACCGGAAGCCATCTTCGAAGAACTGCTGAAACGCGGGACGCTCAAGACCATCCCGGTCAACCACGTCATGCTGATGGTCGCCGGAAACGGTTCGGAGAATTCCCAGATCACCCAGCACATCGCCGCCAGGCCGCCCGCGGGCGGCCTGCACTCGGCGTTCTTTCAGAGGCAGTACAAGCTCTACTCCAGCCAGACCTCGTCGAAGCGCCAGTTGTTGTAGATGCTGTTGACCTGGATGCCGATGCCCTTGAGCTTCGGCTGCCAGCAGGTGACGCCGTACATGTAATAGAGCATCGGCCGCACCGCCTCGTTGGTCAGCTTCTTGTCGATCTCCCAGGCGATCTTCCGGCGCTTCTGGGGGTCGCGCTCGGCCGACTGCGCGGCGACCATCGCGTCGACTTCCTTGTTGCAGTAGTCCATGTAGGTGCGCGAGCCGCAGACATAGTTCTCGAAATAGTTCTGGTCGGGATCGTCGACGCCGTTGCCGACCTGGCTGACGGCGATCACGTAGTCGCGGCGGATCAGCTTGGGCACCCACTGCGCCGTGTCCACCAGCTGCAGCTCGCCGTCGATATGGATCTCCTTGAGCTGGCTCAGCAGGACCACCGAGGCGTCGCGGTAGGTCGGCAGGTTGCGGGTCGCGACCTTGACCTTCAGCGGCTTGTTGGGGCCGTAGCCCTTGGCCGCCATGACCGCGCGCGCCTTCTCACGGCTCTTGGCGACGTCGGGTCCGTAGCCCGGCAGCTCGCTCAGGATCTCCGGCGGCAGTCCCCATTTGCCCTCGGGCAGCGGCTGCATGGCACCGCCGGGATCGCCGGTGCCCGAGGTCATGATGTCCCGGAACGCCTTGCGGTCGAGCGCCATGGCGACCGCGCGGCGCACCTCGATGTCGTCGAAGGGCGGGTTGGGGTTCATCAGGATATTGGCGGCGACGTTCATCGGCGCGGTCTCGCAGATCGCGTCCGGGCGGTTGGCCTTGATATCGCCGACCAGCGGCACGGTGACCTCGAACGGGAAGATCATGTCGAACTTGCCCGACTGGAAGGCGAGGATCGCCGTCGAGCGGTTGGGGATGATGGCGTACTCGATGCCGTCGAGATAGGGCTTGCCCGGCTTCCAGTAGTTGGGATTGCGGGTGACCTTGATGGTCTGGTTGGGCTTGTACTCGACGAACTTGAAGGGGCCGGTGCCGACCGGCGCCTGGCGCATCTCGCGCGGCGGCACGTGGCACGGATACATCGGCGAGAAGCCCGAGGCGAGGAGGCCGAGCAACGCCGGCTGCGGCGCCTTCAGCTTGAAGACGGCCTCGCTCTCGCCGTTCGTGGTCACGCTCTCGACATTGGCGTACCAGCCCTTGCGAAAGTTGACCTTGAAGTTCTCCGGCGCGTTGCCCTGCAGCAGATCGATGGTGCATTTCACGTCGGCGGCTGTGAACGGCTTGCCGTCGTGCCACTTGACGCCCTTGCGCAGGGTGAAGGTCAACGTCTTGCCGTCCTCGCTCCAGGCCCATTTCTCGGCGAGGTCGGGCACGATGTCATCGAGGCTGTTCTGTTTCTTGGCCGGATCGAACATCACCAGGTTGTTGAATACGCCCATCATCGGCACCACGACCGAGATCGTGCCTTCCTCGTGGATCGACATGCTGGCGGGGCTGTCCCGATGGGTGATGCGCAGGATGCCGCCCTGCTTTTGGGCCGAGGCGCTGGCAAAAGGTGCGATGAGCAGGAACGCAAGAACCACAAACCGCACGCACGACAAAGCGACGCGTATGACCATAGGTTTCCTCCTCGCGTCGCGGCCCGCATTCCTGGACGGAACTTCTGATGCGTGGCGGGCCGCGTTGCTTGGCCGAGCCTATACGTCTTCTGGACGCACTGCTGCCGAAATCAAGTAGGCCGGATCAATGAACCGGTGACGGTCGTGGCGGAGAAGAGGGCGAGGGGGGCAGCCGGACACCCTTTTCAACTTGCTGCAGCAGGTCGCCGTTATCCGGGTCGCGAATGTCGAAGTTGCCGTGAATGGCGTTGAGTTTTGCCTTCTCCCAGCGGTCGCGTTGCACGCGGCCATCTTCCATCATTGCTTCGGAATAGAAGCGTGTGACCACCCAGCTTCTTTCCAGTGCCGCGAGGCTTCGATTTGCTGGCCCCTGTGGCCCACTCAATGCGTTGGCGGACACGGTCTTCTCCCATGGTTTGGCTACTGAGAAATAGAGCATTGCGAGGTACGGAGAGGCGCCAGCGGCGCCAAGCATGAGTTTTCGGCGGGTGGTCATGGCCATCACTTTCATCCGGGCACAAAGTCAGGACGCTTAACTTCCGGGATGAAATCGTAGGCTCGCGCGATGGCCTGCTCGGGCGTTTTCACAATGCCGCTGTCCCAGTAAAAGGCTTTGAGCCACAGCGCGGCTTCCGTGTGCCGTCCTTGCGAGAGGAGTTCAGGCCACAACGTCAGGCGCAGCATCTTGGCAGCGCCACCGACGTATTCCGCATCGCGTTTGTTGGTCACGTGAAGATTGAGACACGCCCATTGGCCAAGAAAGAGCAGGGTCGGTTGATCTGCCGAAACTTGCTTGATGCCCGCCGCCGTGCGGAACTGCAGGCCGGTCAATGGATCCCTTGCCGCAAGCGCGAGCGCGAGATGTTCGGACAATGTCTCCCAGCGCAGGTGGAAATCGCGTGTTTGATCTGCCGGTCGAGACTGCGCCCATGCCTCCCACTCCGCCTGGAGTGCCCGGGCGAAATCCTGCTCGGCACCATCGATCCCGCAAAGCCACTTGCAAAGGCCAAGTGTCCGCCGCCACGCATAAAGCGCGTACCAACCATCACGCCAATGCGCCCACGGCTCGTCGAACAAGCGGACGTCCGGCTCTGGTCTGCTCTCCATCCAGGCCACGATCGCCTTGAGGGTGGGCTCCACACGGTCGGTGAGTCCCAGGAGATAGGCCGAGATCAAGCTGTTAGTCAGGGTCGACAAGTAGATCGGCTGACCCTTGACGGGAAACTCGTCCGGCTCGAATCGGGTCTCGTACGCGAGATTGAAATCCAGCCAGAACTTGCGCTTGCGGACTGGATCGAACGTCGGCTGCATCGTCACCCCCTGGGCCGTTGTCAGCCATGAAGACGAGGCCAGGGGGCGAAGCGTTACAGGAGCACCGATCGAATTAGTTCGCGGTCATGCCGCCGTCGATCACCAGCTCGCTCCCCGTCACCCACGACGATTCGTCGGAGGCGAGGTAGAGACATCCGGCGGCGATGTCGTAGGGCGTGCCGAAGCGGCCGAGCGGCGTTGCCTCCATCCGCTTGCGCGCGACCTCGGGATTGGAATGGCCCGGCGCCGTCATCGGCGTGTCGACGAACCCCGGATGGACCGAGTTCACGCGAATCTTGTCGGGCGCATACTGGATCGCCGCCGCCTTTGAGAAGAGGCGCACGGCGCCCTTGGAGGCATGATAGGCGGCGTTGGCGTGACTGCCGACGATGCCGCAGATCGACGAGATGTTGATGATCGAGCCGCCGCCCGCCCGCTGCATGGCCGGCACCGCGGCCTTGGTGCCGAGGAACACGCCGGTCGAGTTGATCTCCATCACCAGATTCCAGTGCTCCAGCGTCTGGTCGGCGAGCCGCGGTCCCGCCGTATGGCCGGTCTGGATGTTCTGCTTGGGATCGCGTCCCGAAATGCCGGCGATGTTGCACAGGATGTCGACCCGGCCGTAGCCCTTCTCGGCCTGGCCGACGATCTCATCCCAGCGCTTTTCGCTGCGCACATCCTGATCGGCGAAGCTCGCTGTTCCGCCTGCCGAAGCGATCTCCGTCGCGACCGTCTTGCCCAGCGCCGCGTTGCTATCGGTCAGCAGAACCGACGCGCCGTGCTGGGCGAACAGCCGGGCCGTCGCCGCACCGATGCCCGACGCGCCACCCGTGACGATGGCGACCTTGCCTAAAAGCCTTTTGCCCGGTTCCATGGTGTCTCCTTCGTTTCCTCTGGTGTCCCATATGAACGTGATTTCGCGGCCCCGTCACGACGTTCAGGACGAAGCGGTCTCCTGGCTGAAGTCATTCGGCAGCGCCCTGCAGTCGGGCGATGCGGCCGCAGCCGCGCGCCATTTCGCCCGCGAGGGCCACTGGCGCGACCTGCTCGCTTTCACCTGGCGTATCGGGACCGAGACGGGTGCTGCTTCCATCGAGGCTGCCCTGGCGCCGACGCTGGCGCGCACCAAGCCGACGAACTTCCATCTTCCGGCCGAACGCTCGTCGCCGCGCCGCGTCAAGCGCGCGGGCGTCGACTGCATCGAGGCGATCTTCGAGTTCGAGACGGCGTTCGGTCGCGCCAACGGCGTCGTGCGCCTGGTCGAGGAGGAGGGCGACTGGCGCATCTGGACGCTGCTCACCACGCTCGAGGAGCTGAACGGCTATCCCGACGGCCGGCCCAAGGCCGTGAGCGACGCCGAAAAGTTCTCGCGCGATTTCGGCAGCGAGAACTGGCTCGACCAGCGCCGCAAGGCGCTCGCCTATGCCGATCGCGACCCGGCGGTGCTGATCGTGGGCGGCGGGCAGGCCGGCCTCTCGGCGGCGGCACGGCTCAACCATCTCGGCGTCGACACGCTGATCATCGATCGCAACCAGCGCATCGGCGACAACTGGCGCCTGCGCTATCACTCGCTCACCCTGCACAACGAGGTGCACGTCAATCATCTGCCCTTGATGCCGTTCCCGCCCACCTGGCCGGTGTTCATTCCCAAGGACAAGCTCGCCAACTGGTTCGAGACGTATGTCGACAGCCTGGAGCTGAACTACTGGACGGGCACGGAGCTCGCCGGCGGCGCCTGGGACGACAAGGCGAAGTGCTGGACCGTCACCCTGCGCCGCAGCGACGGCAGCGAGCGCACCATGAAGCCGCGCCACATCATCGTCGCCACCGGCGTCAGCGGCACGCCGATCTGGCCGGATATCCCCGGCCTGAAGTCGTTCAAGGGCGATGTCATGCATTCCGGCCAATACACCACCGGGGCGGCGTGGAAGGGCCGCAGGGCCATGGTGATCGGCACCGGCAACAGCGGTCACGACGTCGCCCAGGATCTTTGCTCCAGCGGCGTCGACACCACCATCGTCCAGCGCAGCCCGACCTATATCGTCAGCATCCGCGAGGCCCAGAAGGTCTATGCGACTTACCGCGAGGGCCTGCCGTTCGAGGATTGCGACCTGCTCGCCTGCTCGATGCCTTATCCCGTGCTGCGCCGCGCCTACCAGCTGTCGACCGCGGAGATGCGCGAGGTCGATCGCGATCTGCTGAGCGGCCTGGAGAAGCGCGGCTTCAAGCTGACTTTCGGCGAGGACGATACCGGCTTCCAGATGATGTATCTCCGCCGCGGCGGCGGCTATTACTTCAATGTCGGCTGCTCCGACATGATCGTCGACGGCC
>JADHLS010000111.1 GCA_016780605.1 Reyranella sp. | reverse complement strand
GGCCTTGTAGCGCACGAGGCCGCGGCGCAGCGGCCCAAGCTGGTGCTTGCGGATGACGCCGGCGCTGGCGTTCTGCGCCCACACTGCCAGGAGGTTGCAGGACGCGGGCCCATCGACATGGACCGGCGCGATATAGCGCAGAGACGGATGATAGGCCGGCGCGAGCCGGACCGCGTAGCCGTTGAAGGCGAACACCGCCAACCCCTTGTGCGGATTGCGGCCGATCCACACCGGATCGCCCTGCATCCACGGCGACGTCGAGCGCAATCGCAGGCGCCCCGGCTCGGCGCATTCAGAGATCACGGCGATGTCGGGAGCGAGCGCCAGCAGCGCGTCGATCTTGCGTTCGAGCGCCATGTTGCAATTCCAGGCGACGACTCTCATGGCGTCCGAGTGTAGCCTGACCGGCAGCCATGAAGTGGCAGCGGCATGAGGGAAGACAGGTCTTGAAGAAGCTGGCGTTCGTCCTGATCGGCGGCTCGGTCCTCGCCGGCGCGCTGGCGGCAACGTGGCCGGTCGTCGGCCTCTACCTGCACGCCGCGCTGGGCTCCCTCAATCCCGCTACCGTCGGCTGGGAAGCCAAGAACGCCTGGGTCAAATGCGAGGACGCGATCGCGGGAAAGGTCGACTGGCCATCGGCACCGGACGCGGCCTGCGCCGCCCTGCATCTCTGCGCCAACGAGGCGACCCTTGGGTCCGACCAGCTGGTCGCGCTCAAGGCGGCGGCGCGCCGCCTGCCCGACTGCGGTGAACCGTGATCTACTCCCCCTGCCCCAACAACGTACCGGCGCGGCGCGACAGACGGTAGAACCACTGGAAGACCTGGAAGCCCACGACCAGGTAGACGACCGAGAGCGCAAAGGCGATGCCGAGCATGTCCCAATGCACGGTGTTCTCGTTCAGGATCGCGCGCATGCCTTCAAAGACATAGGTCGGCGGCAGGGCGAGCGAGATCACCTGCATCCAGTGCGGCAGCACCGACACCGGGTAATAGACTCCGCTGAACGGCAGCAGGATGAACACCGCGGCCCAGGCGAAGCTCTCCGCACTCTGACCGACGCGCATGATCATGCCCGACATGGCAAGCCCGATCGACCAGGAGAACATCTGCAGGATGGCGAAGAAGGCAATCAACGGCAGACCGAGCGAATAGATCGAGTAGCCGAAGAACGCCCAGGCCAGCAGCGATACCGGGACCAGGCCCAGCAGCGTGCGCAGCAGGGCGGCAATGATGATACCCGTCGCCATCTCCCAGGAGCGAATCGGACTCACGAACAGATGGCCGAGATTGCGCGACCACATCTCCTCGAGGAAGGCAATGCTGAGCGAGAGGTTGCCGCGAACGACCACCTCCCACAGGAGCAACCCCGCCAGCAGCACGCCGGCCGCCTGCGCCGCGAACGAGGGCTGCGTCCACAGGTACTTGGTCATGAAGCCCCACATCACCATCTGCACGGCCGGCCAATAGATCGAATCGATCAGCCGCATCACCGAGCTTTTCCAGATGTAGATGTGGCGCATGACCAGCGCCCAGATGCGTTGCGCGGATCCACTCACGACGCAGCCTCCTTGCGGCTCAGAGCATCGAGCCCGCGGCCGCGGCCGCGCGCCATGTCGAGGAACACTTCCTCCATGTCCTCGCGGCCGAAGCGCTCGATCAGCTCGCGCGGGCTGCCGCGGTCGAAGACGCGGCCGGCCTGCAGCAGGATGACGTCGTCGCACAGCCGCTCGACCTCGCCCATATTGTGCGAGGCGAGCAGGATCGTGGCATGGGTCTCGTGCTGGTAGTCCTTGAGGTAGGTCCGGACCCAGTCGGCGGTGTCGGGATCGAGCGACGCCGTGGGCTCGTCGAGCAGCAGCACATCGGGGCTGTTGATCAGCGCCTTGGCGAGCGCCACGCGCGTCTTCTGGCCGGCCGACAGCTTGCCTGCCTGGCGGTCGAGGAACGGTTGCATCTGCATATGGTCGGCGAGCTCGTCGATGCGCCGCGCCACATCGCGCACGCCGTAGAGCCGACCGTAGAACAGCAGGTTCTGACGCACCGTCAGGCGATGCGGCAGATTGACGTAAGGCGAGGCGAAGTTCATGCGCGGCAGCGCCGCGTAGCGCCGCCGCTTCATGTCGATGCCCAGCACATGGATGTCGCCGGCAGTGGGCTCGAGCAGGCCCAGCAGCATGGCGATGGTCGTGGTCTTGCCCGCACCGTTGCCGCCCAGCAGGCCCAACACCGCGCCGCGCGGCACGATGAAGCTTAGATCGTCGACCGCGACGATCTCGCCGTACACCTTGCGCAGGTGCCGGACGTCGATGGAGGGGACATCGACCATGCCGGCATCATAGCGCTTTGATCGCCGCTTCGATGCGGTCGAGGCCCTTGCTCAGCCGCTCTGCGCCAGACGCAAAGCACAGCCGGACATTGCCCTGCCCGCCAGGCCCAAAAGCCTCGCCCGGTGCAAGGCCGACCTTGTATTCCTTCGCAAGCTTCTTGCAGAAGGCCATGGTGTCGGTGACGCCGTCGACCTCGAAGAAGGCATAGAACGCCGCCTCGGGCCGCGCGATCTTCACCCGCGGCTGTGCCGACAGGCGCTGGAACACCAGCTCGCCGCCGGCGCGGCAGCGCTCGACCATGCCGTTGACGAAATCGTCGCCCTTCTCCAGCGCGGCGACGGCGCCGCGCTGCAGGAAGTGCGGCACGCCCGACGTGTTGATCTGCACCAGCTTGGCGAACTGATCGCCCAAAGCCGCCGGATGGGTCAGCCAGCCGATGCGCCAGCCCGTCATCGCCCACGGCTTGGAGAAGGAGTTCAGCACCAGAACCGGATCGTCGGGCTGAGCGAGCTCGAGGAACGACGGCGCGACGGGCCGGGTATAGATCAGCCGCGCATAGACCTCGTCAGCCATGATCCACATCCCGCGCTTGCGCGCGAAGTCGAGCAGCGCCCGCTGCTCGTCAGAAGTCATGGTCCAGCCCGTGGGATTGCCCGGCGCGTTGACGAAGATCGCACGCGTGCGCTCGTCGACCGTGTCGAAAACCTTCTGCAAGTCGAGCTTCCAGCCGCCGTCGGCCTTGCGGTCGAGCGCCACGTAGCGTGGCTCGCCGCGCATCAGCTTGGTGGCCGAGGTTATATTCGGCCAGATCGGCGAGACGATCACGATGTTGTCACCTGGGTCGAGCAGGATCTGGCAGGCCAACAGGATTGCCTGCATGCCGCCGGTCGTCACCGAGATCCGGTCGACCGGGCATTTGATGCCGTAGAGGCGCTCGGTATAGGCCGAGAGAGCGGCCCGCAGATCGGGGATGCCGCGCTGCCAGGTATAGAACGTCTCGCCGGCCTGCAGCCCCTTGGCGGCCGCGTCGCTCACGAAGTGCGGCGTAACGAGGTCACCCTCGCCGAACCACAGCGGCACGACGTCGGGGTCGCCGAAGACGCTCATCGCCACTTCGCTGATGGGGGTCTCGGGCAGACCGGCGATCGGACCGCTGAGGGATGCGCCGAGGCCAGGAACTTTCAGACGCGGGATTTGTTGCATGCACTGGAGGTAGCGCATCGCTCATGCTTTCGCCAGACGCCAAACTGCCTGACAATTGTTGCCGGCGAGGCCAAGCCTGACTTATTCCGGAGCTTGACGATGAAGCCTTCAATCCTCGCGTTGGCGGCCATCATGCTTACCGGCTGCACCACCACGCCCGACACCGCCATCCAGCGCGTCCATGCCGGCATGGATCGCGAACAGGTACAGTCAATCATGGGACCGCCCGAGACGGCGGCCTATGGGCCGGGCAAGGACTGCGCCTACTACAATCTTCTCAAGGATTTCTGGCTGCGCACGCCGTGGTCGCTCTCGAACCGCTATTACGTTTGCTACGGCGACGGCAAGGTCGAAACCTTTGGCCGCGTCGATGCCGCCCCCGCCTGGTGAGAGGTGTTGATGACATGCCCTTGAGCGCGAGATACGGTGCGCTCAGGGAGAGATAATGTCGGGCGACGTGCAGGGACTGATGCTGCCGGGCTGGCTGGCCGAGCGCTATGACGGCGCCTACGCCGACGGCAAGCGCTTCGACCCGATTCAATACCTGCAGTGCAAGCTGATTCTGAAGCCGGATCGCTTCACCTCGACCCACGTCTTCAAGGAATTCGCGCGCCTGGTCCGTCACGCGGCCGAGGCCACGGGGGTGTCCTACCAGCACACGCCCAAGCTCCAGGAACGCCCCGAGGTGCGCGAGGTGCTGTTCCTCGATACCGGCGCTTTCCACCTCTATAACCACGCCTTCATCCTGCGGCGGCGCATCACCTACGTCGACGGCTTTCCGGTCGACGATCCGGAAATTGTCTTCAAGTTCCGCACGACCGACATGAAGCTGGCGCAGGCGACCGACGTGCGTCCGCGCATCTCCGGCGACTACAAGATCAAGTTCAAGATCGAGATGCTGCCGCTCAAGGAGCATATCGGCGGCGTACGCCGACTGCTCGCCCACAATGTCGAGTTCGGGTTGAGCCAGGCGCCCGAAGCCGATCGGCTCGCCATGCAATCGCTTGGGCATATGACCTTGGAGGAGCTGCAGCATCTCTTCCCGCCGCTCGAGCTGATCTCGTGCGACGGGCCTGACGACGTGGCGCTGGTCAATCAGTGCATCGTCGAGGAGCTGATGCAGGACATCTGCAAGCTCGACTTCGGCCATCACCGGCACGCCACCGCCAACCTGGCGCTGTGGCGCTCGCGCGGCGACCACCATCCGTTCGTCGGCGAATTCGCCTATCAGCTGCGCTTCGACGGGCCCGACGACTTCGATCCCAGGGCGATGGCGCTCTGCGAGCGTTTCTTCATCGAGCTGCAGCAGACTGCGGCCGACTGGCTGTCGCTCACCACCACCAAGACCGGGGCGGTCTACCGATTGAAAGGCAATCCCCCTCAGGCCCACGAATAGGCACGCACGAATGAGCGACGACGAAAGGACATGGGAGGGCGAGCCGCGGCCGTCGCTCCGCCGGATCTTCTGGGTATTCCTGGTGATGGGCGCCACCAGCCTGGGCGGCGGCGTGGTGGGCTACCTGCGCACCGGGCTGGTGACCCGCAACCGCTGGCTGGACGACGTCACTTTCGTCGAGCTGCTGTCGATCAGCCAGACCCTGCCCGGCCTCAACGCCACCAACATGTCGATCCTGGTGGGCGACCGGCTGCGCGGCGGCTGGGGCGCGCTGCTGGCGACGCTCGGCATGTGCCTGCCGGGCGCCACTCTGATGACGGCCGCCGCCTTCGCCTACGGCGTCGGCGGCGATTCCCCGGCCTCCAAGGCCTTCCTGCATGGTATCGCCGCCGGCGCCGTCGGCTTGATCGTGGTGGTCATGGTGCAGCTGGGCTCGCGCGTGCTGAAGACCATCGCCGACTATGTCTTCGTGCTGGCGACGGCCGCGGCCGTGGCGGGCTTTCACGTCAGCGTGCCCTACGCCCTGATCGTGGCCGGCATCATCGCGATCTGGTGGCATCGCCCGCGCGAGGGCAAGGTCTACCATCCGACAACGGACAAGCCACAGATCGGTGAAAGGCACCACGAATGAAGCAGCTCGGCGACATCGCGGGGGTTTTTGCCTATCTGTCGCTGCTGACGGTCGGCGGCGGCATGGCGGCGTTCCCCGAGCTCAAGACCCTGACGGTCGACACCTATCATTGGGTGACTTTCCCGGAGATGCTGCACTTCTACAGCCTGGGGCAGCTTGCGCCGGGGCCCAACATGATGATGGTGGCCTCGATCGGAGCCGTCGTCGCCGGCATCCCCGGTGCGTTGGTTGCCCTGATCGCGTTCTTCCTGCCGACCGGCATCCTCACTTTCGTGATCGGCCGCGTCTGGACGCATCTCGCGACCTGGCGCTGGCGCCCTGCCATCCAGGCGGGCCTGGGCTCGGTCTCGGTTGGCCTGGTGCTGGCCGGCGCCATCATCATGGGCCGCGGCGCCCTCACCACCGTGCTCTACGCGGCGCTGGCGATCGTGGTGTTCCTGCTGCTGTGGAAGACCAAGATCAACCCCGCCTATCCAATTGTGGCCTCTGGGGTGATCGGGCTGGTGGCGCACTACCTGTAGAAGACGCTGCTACCGGTCCGCCGTCTTCGGCTTCGGCTGGGTCGCCGCGGCGCACGATGTGCGCGGAACGCCGATGGCGACGGTCTTGCCGGCTTGGCTGAGACAGCCGTTGGCCCATTCACCGGTCAACACCACATCACCGATGCGCACCGTCCCGGAGCCATTCGGAACGTCGTTGGCGTAGGTGCCGCTGAAGCTCACCGTGTCGTTCCAGCGATACTCGCCCGCGCCCTCGCGCTTGCCGTTGCGGTAGGTGCCGACGAAGCGGTCGATGGGATGGCCGTGCTCGAACCACTGCGCCTGACCCTGGCCGTCCGCCTGGCCGGCGCGGCAGGATCCCTTCCAGACGACCTGATCCTCCGGCTCGGGATGCCAATCCCACATGCGACAGCCGGTTTGGGTGTCGAGCAGCCACTCGCCGCTATCGCAAGGCTTGGTCCAGCTGATCTGCAGGGAATCAGGCTCGCCGGGCGGGCAATCGGGCTTGGCCGGCGTCAGCGCCAGCTGTTGCGCGCAGGCCGGACCGGCCAACAGGACCAGAGCGAAAACGAGACGGATGAGTCGCATAACAGTCCCCCAACCCCACCTCCGGTCGTACCAGGGAAACGCGGCCGCCAACGTGGTGGTTGCCACAATCACACGCCCAAATCGCGCCCGCGCCACGTCCCAATAGGGGCATTGGCGGGGCATCCCCAATCGTCCACAGGTGCAGCCGTGCTACCCTGAGGTATGAGCGTCTTGATCCTCGGCTTGGTGCTGTTTCTCGGCATTCACGTCTTCACCACATTGCGTGCGCCGCGCGCCGCATTGATTGGGCGAATCGGCGAAGGCCCTTACAAGGGATTGTATTCCCTGGTCGCCGCCGTGGGTCTGGCGCTGATCGTGTGGGGCTTCAGCCGCTACCGCAGTGCCGGCTACATCCAGGTGTGGAATCCGCCCTTCTCGATCTTCCATCCCATCGCGCTCGTCCTGTTGTGGTTCGCCCTGGTGGCGTTGACGGCGACCTACGCTCCGCCGAGCCGCATCAAATCGATCCTGCGCCATCCCATGCTGGTCGCGGTCAAGGCCTGGGCGCTGTCGCACCTGCTGGTGAACGGCGACCTCGGCTCGCTGCTGCTGTTCGGCAGCCTGCTGGCTTGGGCGGTCTACGATCGCATTTCTGTGAAGCGGCGTGACGATCCCGGTGCACCCGTCGTGGCGTCGTTCGGCCGCAACGACATGATTGTCGTCGTAATTGGCACGATCGCGTACCTCGCCATCATTTGGCTGCACGAATCGTTGATCGGCGTCGCCGCGGTGTGAGGCCTCGCACGGTCGATGCGGGTTTGCATCACGAAGTCGCCGCAATCATGGCCAGTATTGCGCGCTCCTCAGCTCAAATAAGGAGTACGCGTAAAATGAAACTTCCCCTCATCGCTTTCGTCCTCGTTCTCGGCGCCGCTGTCACGCAGGCCGAGGCGCGCTCGCCCATCGGCGGCGCCACCACTCCGCGTGATGTGGTCCAGAGCGACGCTCTCGGCCCCCGCAGCGATCCGACGCCGACGGTCGCCGAGGCCGTGGCGCGTACCCAGATCGAGAAGAGCGGCTACACCAGCGTGCGCGGCCTGCAGCGCGTCTCCGACGGCACCTGGCGTGCGATGGCCCGCGACAGCCGCAATGCGCCGGTCGCGGTTGCCCTCGACAACGACGGCAAGGTCACCCAGACCCGCTAGGCTGTTTCGCCAGCTGGCTAAAGACCAGAGCCCACCCCGTCTCCACGGGGTGGGCTTTTTCTTGCCTGCGTGGGCAAATGCTATGGTGTCGCGACGTTGACGGACAGGAGTACCGCATGACCGATGACTACCAGCGCCGCAGCTATGGCGAAATCTCCGTGGGCACCGGCGAGAAGCCCGGCATCGTCGTGGTCGATTTCCAGCTGGGCTTCACCGATCCGCAGTACCCGCTGGGCGGCGCGCCGCTGGTGATGCGCGCGGTCGAGAACACCGCCAGGCTGCTCAAGGTCGCGCGCCGCGTCGGCGTGCCGGTGGCGGTCTGCAACACCGCCTACATGAACGAGCGAGAGATGCCCTACTGGAAGATCACGGCAGTGAAGCAGACCTTCCTGCACGACCATCCCAGCACGGCGCTCGATCCGCGCATCTACGAGCCCTCGTACGATCTCAAGGTCACCAAGAAGGGCCCGTCGATCTTCTTCGAGACCGGCGTCGCCAACTACTTCATGAAGGAGCGGGTCGACACTATGATCGTGACCGGCTGCAACACCTCCGGCTGCATCCGCGGCAGCGCCCTCGACAGCTTCAGCCACCGCTTCCGCACCCTGGTGCCCGAGGACTGCGTCGGCGACATCGAGGAAGGCCCGCACCGCGACAACCTGCGCGACATTGGCCGACGCTATGTCGACGTCACCGACCTCGCCTTCTGCGTCGAGTACCTGGAGCGCTGGGGCAAGCGTAACAGCGCCTAAAGCATAATCCGCCCAGCTGGAATCAGCTGGGCGGATTGTGCCTCTCGCAACAAGCATCACCGGTGCGCGCGACTCCGATCTAGCCCCCGTTGCCGCAGACATCGACCCACTCCGCCGCGACCAGCTCGGCCATGCGCAGCGGGTTGATGCGCAGCGCGCTGTGCGTCGAGCCCGCGGCAGGCACGACTTCGTCGAAGGCTTTCAGTGAGATGTCGCAATAGACCTGCAGCGGTGTCGCCAGTCCGAACGGGCAGACGCCGCCCACCGGATGACCCGTGATCGACACCACCTCCTCCGCGCTCAGCATGCGCGGCTTGCCGCCGAGCACGGCCTTGACCTTCTTGTTGTCCAGCCGCGCCTCGCCGCTGGTCACGACCAGCAGGTTGCGGTCGCGTACGCGCAGCGACAGCGTCTTGGCGATCTGTGCCGGCAGCACGCCGTGACCGGCGGCCGCCTGCGCCACGGTGGCGGTGCTGCCGTCGAGTTCGACGATGGTGATGTCGGGAGCGTGGGCTGCGAGGAAGGCGCGGACCGATTCGATACTCATGCCTGTTTGATAGCAACGCTTCGTGCGAATCGCACGTTCAATGACGATTGCAGCATCGTTGGAGAAACCATGCGAACAATCTTTCTCGCCACCGCGCTTGTCGCGGTTGCATCGATCGCCGAAGCGCAAAGTCCGGCAGCGAAATTGCCCGGCCAATCCGACCCGTCGTCATCGGCCACGACGTCGCCGACGCCCAATGCCGGCAACGATGAGGTCGCGGCGCGCCGCAAGCTCGAGGAGCAAGGCTACAAGGACGTGCGCGGCCTCACCGCCAACGGCGACGGGACCGTCTCCGGTCGCGCGGTTCGCGACGACCCGATGGGCCGCTGGCCGGGAAGCAATGCGGAGGTCAACGTCGACATCGACGCGTCCGGCAAGGTCCGCGAACGCTGACCGATGGACAAACGCGGCCAACACGGGCAGCGTCGACGCCATGAGCTACCGATTGAGCGCCGCATGCCTGTTGCTGACCAGCGGAGCGGCCGTTGCCCAGGCGCCGGTTGCCACCGTCGACTACGGCTGCGCCGACGGGAAGTCGCTCAGCGCCACGTACTTCGACGGGCCGACACGCACGGCGCCTGACGGCCGGCCGATCCCGGGCGGTCGCGTCGTGCTCACGCTCGCCGACGGCAAGAAGCTCGATCTCCCGCAGACCCTGTCGGGCTCGGGCATCCGCTACGCCAACCAGGGCGAGACCTTCGTGTTCTGGAGCAAAGGCGACACGGCCTTCGTCGAGGAAGGCCCGAACCAGACCGTGACCTACAAGGACTGCGTCGGCAAAAAGAAGTGATCCAGCCTAGAGCTGGAACATCAGGAAGCCGCCGAAGCCCGCCACCGTCAGGGCGATGCCGAGATACTTGAAGAAGCGGGTCGATTGCCGCGCGATCGACTGCTTGCCGCGCGCCGCCGCCCGCTCCTCGCGCGACATCTCGGACCGCGCCTTGAGCTGGTTTGCCAGCAAGCTCGGCGAGAAGCCCGCGCCCACGACGCCGCCTTCTTCCTCCATGTCGACGCGGGTGCAGACGAACCAGATCATCAGGCCGATCACGCCGACCCCGAAGAAGCTCGTATAGGCGACAATCATGAAGGCGGCGACGGAGGCGAGCAGCCAGCCGCTCCAGACGAAGGCCATGACGATCGACTTGCCGGGCATGGACGCCTCTCCTGTCCACGAAATCCGCCCGAAATCGTGACCTTTCACTTGCCCCGACGCAACCGGGAATGGCTGCGACCGTAGGCGAAATAGATCACCAGACCGACCATCAACCAGGCCACCAGCCGCACCCACGTATAAACGCCGAGCCCCAACAGCAGGC
>JADHLS010000110.1 GCA_016780605.1 Reyranella sp. | reverse complement strand
CGCTCACCAAGGCGCTCGACGAGAACACGCTGGTCGCCTACGAGATGAACGGCGCGCCGCTGCCACACTTCAACGGTTTCCCAGCCCGGCTGATCGTGCCGGGATGGACCGCTACGTACTGGATGAAGCAGATCACCTCGATCAAGCCGCTCGCCAAGCCATCGGGCGGTTTCTGGATGAGCACCGCCTATCGCGTGCCGGCAAGCCTGTTTCCGACCCGCGAGCGCTTCCTGACGCAGGAGGCGGCGGCCAACACGCCGATCACCGAGATCGTGGTGAACTCCATCATCACCAGCCCCGCCGACGGGGAGAAGGTGAAGGCGGGTCCGCTCACCCTCAAGGGCATCGCCTGGGATGGCGGCTACGGCATCCGCGACGTCGAGGTGTCGGCCGACGGCGGCAAGAGCTGGTCGGCTGCCACCCTGCGCTCCGATCTCGGCCGCTTCTCCTTCCGCGAATGGAGCTTCGCAGCCGTGGCTGCGAATGGTGCCAAATCCTCCTTCATGGTGCGGGCCACCAACATGATCGGCCAGACCCAGGTCCCCAAGGCACTGTTCAATCCAGCCGGTTACCACCACAACGTGATGCACCGCGTCACGCTGGACGTCGCGTGAGGAGGGGAGCGCCATGAAGACGATCTACTGGACAAGCCTGTGCGCCGCATCGCTCCTGGCCGCGGCGGCGGCCGCGCGGGCCGATGAGTTCAGCATCAAGCTCAAGCCCGGCCCGGGGGCCGAAGTCGCGCAGGCACAGTGTTCGGCCTGCCACAGCCTAGACTACATCCTCACCAACTCGCCGTTTCCGAAGCGGACGGTCTGGGACGCCGAAGTGAACAAGATGATCAAGGTGTTTGGCGCTACCATTGAGCCAAACGAGGCAAAAACGATCATCGATTACCTTGCAAAAGAGTATGGAAGTTGACCGTCACCAACGGCGTGCCGGCCGTAAGGGGGCGGCCCGCGCCTATCTCGGCAAAGGAGCGTCGGTGCGATGAAGCGGAGCGGCATCGCCCAGGCCCAACGAGATGAGGATTACTTCCTGGATGAAGTAAGGGTGGCTGAACGCCAAGACGCTGGCCGCAATCAAGATGCCCAATCGAGGTGGCTTCATCGTGGGTGATCACGGCCGTCGATGGGTGGTGCTTCGCCACGACGCCTTGTTGCGCTGGGGCTTCAATCCGCTCGACGTCCCGAACGCCGATCGCACGGCCTACCAGGGCGAGACCGTGGAGCAAGTGTATGAAGGTGTGCGCATCTTCAACGTCGCGGTCCGACTCGGCGCCGAGCTAAGAAGTCGGCCGGAAGAAGCGGGCGCCCTGCAGCTGCGTTCTCCGTCCGGAACGTTCGTCCCGCTCGACGAGCTTGCCACTGTCCGCTTCGCGAGCGGCCGAAACGGCGTGCTGCACGAAGGCGGGCGGCGCGCGCAGATCGTCACGGCGAACACCAGCATGGCCGACCTCGGCGCGGTCAGCGCCAAGGTGAGGAACGCGATCGCGAGCCTCCGTCTGCCTGCGGGTATCAGTGTCTCGTATACGCGTAGGCCGAAGGCTGACCTAACGATCTTGGGACCCCGGCTCAGCCGTGCATCGCGGGTGGCGCTGGCACCTCCCTCGATCGCCGATCGGCCTCCCGGAGCGCTCGGTCGACGAGCTCCCCAACCAGATCCTGACCATGGCGCTCAGCCAGCGCTTCCAGCTTGTGCCAGGCAATATCCGGATCGACCGTATGCAGGGGGCGAAGCTCGCGAAGCCACAATCGATGCCTGCGATCACCCGTTCGCATCCGACCAGATTGCCATACTGCTTGACGCGCAAGCCGCCGATCACTGGCGGCCTTTTCTTTTTCTACGCGGCAATTCCGATCGATGCACGCCGGCACGCAGCTCGGCCGAAAGTGGCGCAACGCCAAGACGCGCTGCCAAATCCTCTAACGCCGTGCGGCCGGCGGCCTGACCGCCAATCGCGAACGAGATCCAACCGGCTTCTTCCGTGACCGTGAACTCGAGGGTCGCGCAGCATGAGCGCTCCTTCTCCGCGAGCGTGTCGAGCGCCGCGCGCAAACCCTCTCCCTTCTTGAAACGCAACGCCACGCCGTCCGGCGTGCGTTCCGCGACGCCGCCGAATGCCTGCATGAGCGCCGCGATTTCGGCCATTCGTTCCTGGAATGCACCCGGTTGCAGCGAGCAAACCTCCGGGACCATGCTTGTCGCTTCAGCGGCGCAGCAGGCGTTTCCGTCGCCCATCTGGATCGGTGGGCAGGGAACCGATCCATAGGAACAGAAGACGCAGCAATCCCCGTGCTTGGGCTTGAGCCGGCTGCCACACCCGGTGCAAGTGTAGAAGTAGACGCATGCATCCGTTGGCATGGTCTCGACCGTCTGCGTGCCACAGTCCGGGCACGTCAGCATGGACTTCAGGACCGGTGTCATAGCGGTGGCTCCATCCAGAAGGTCAGGGCCAGCAGTCCGACGGCCAGGACGAGCGCGACCTGGGTGAGGCGGTCGACGATCGGCCGCCAGCACGGACCTGCCGCGCCGCAGGCACGCGCACGGCGCTGACGCCATGTGAGCACGGCTGCGCCAAGGAGGCAGGTGACTGCCGCAGCCAGGACATGGACTTGATAGGGTCCGACCAGAGCCGCGACTGCAACTAGCCCGGCCGAGCCAATCCCGAGTGCGCCAAGAACGAGCGGCAGCGCGCAGCAAGAGGCAACACCAAGTGCCGCCAAGAGGGCGCCCGCGGCAAAGGTCGTCTTGGCGACGTCGCGGCCGGCTTCTGCGGGAGGCATCGGAGCGCGAGGGTTGTGAAGATCAGCCATGGTTTGCCGAGCCTGGACCTTGTAGGAACTACAAGGTCAAGTATGTCCGGCGTGAAGGTGGAAGCATGACCACTACAGGCATGATGTCGATTGGCGCTCTGGCCAGACGCTCAGGCGTGCTCGCTGAAACAATCCGCTATTACGAAACGGAAGGGCTCTTGCCTAAGCCAGAACGCTCCGCGGGTGGCTACCGGCTGTACGACGCCTCCGATGTCGAGCGGCTGTCGTTCATCCGCCATGCGCGGGACCTCGGATTCAAGCTCGATGCCGTGAGACAGCTACTTGGTCTTGCCGATCGCAAGGTAAACACCTGCGACGAAGTCCAAGAGCTGGCTAGCGCGCATCTGGCAGAGGTACGCGTGAAGCTCGCGGACCTGCGTCGGATGGAACGCGTATTGTCGGACCTCATCCGTTCCTGCAAGGGCAGCACGGTGCCCGAATGCCTGTTGCTGGACGCCCTGGCGGCACCCAGGATCAAGGTAGCTATGCCCACAAGGGCTCGCAGAACAGACGTCGATCCAGCCGAGAATCCGGCCGCCATGCGCGGCTCGCGGTCAGGGCGCCGCGTCAGATGAGTCTTCGATAGATCGCATGGCCAAGGCTCTCTTGATCTATATCGGCGCGGCAATCACGGAAATTGCCGGTTGCTTCGCCTTCTGGGTTTGGCTGCGGAGCGGCAAGTCGCCGGTCTGGATCTTGCCGGGTATCGTCAGTCTGGTCGCGTTTGCTTGGCTGCTGACCCTGATCGACTCTGATTATGCCGGCCGTGCCTATGCTGCTTATGGCGGTATCTACGTAGCGGTCTCTATCGCTTGGCTCTGGTTTCTCGAGGGAGCGCGACCCGACCGCTGGGACATTGTTGGAGCCATCGTGGTTCTCGTCGGGGCGGCCATCATCCTTTTCGGTCCGCGGTCGACATAGGTCACGCTCGAAGGCCTCGCGAGCCAGCTGGCGACCGATCAAACGGGCCAGGCAGAGGAGAACCTCGTTGGCCTCGCCAATCCTATCGAGGGTGCATCCGCCGGCGCAATTACGGGTGCGTACCAACCGGCGGCGTCACATCCTTGCTCTGTAGCAGGCGCAGGGCATTGAACACGACGAGAAGCGACGCGCCGACGTCTGCGGCAATCGCGCCCCACAAGCTCGCCATTCCGAGGAATGTCAGCACGAAGAACAGTGCCTTGACGCTCAGCGAGAAGGCGATGTTCTGGTGGATCACAGCCAGTGTCCGCTTGGCGTGACGGATGAGCCAAGGAAGCCTCGAGATGTCGTCGGTCATCAAGGCAACGTCGGCCGTCTCGATGGCCGCATCACTTCCCACGGCGCCCATGGCAATTCCCAGGTTCGCCCGCGCGAGCGCAGGGGCGTCATTTATCCCGTCACCCACCATGGCGACAGTCTGGTACCGGTCGACGAGCTGCTCGATCTTCCGCAGCTTGTCCTCCGGGAGCAATTCGGCGTGTACTTCGTCGACACCGACTTGCCGACCGATCGCCTCCGCCGTGGCCTTGTTGTCCCCTGTCAGCATGATCACATGCCGGACGCCGGCGGCATGCAGGTGCGCCACCGCCGCGCGAGCGTTCGGGCGGACCGTGTCGGCGACCGCGATGAGGCCGCACACGTGGCGTGCGTTGCCGACGACGATGACGGTCTTGCCGTCACTCTCCAGCGTTTCGGCTTGCCGCAGGGTTTCCGCCGTATCCTGTCCGCGCTCCACGACATAGCGGTGCGACCCGAGCCAGAATGGCGAGCCGTCGAACGTGCCAGTCAGTCCCTTGCCCTTCAGGGCCTGTACGTCGTTGGCTGGTTCGGGCGTCACGCCTTTCAGCTCAGCATGGCGAAGGATGGCGCGCGCGAGCGGATGCGTCGAACGGGCCTCTAGCGCGGCCGCGCGTGCCAGCAATTCCGGTTCGGAATGGTTGTTCAAGGGAATGACATCCACCACCTCGGGCTCGCCCCGCGTCAGGGTTCCCGTCTTGTCCATGGCGATCGCCCGCAGGTGCGCCGGTAGTTCGATAAAGGCGCCTCCTTTCACGAGAACACCTGCCCGCGCCGACGAAGCGAGCGCGGCGACAATGGAGACGGGCGTCGAAATGACGAGGGCGCAGGGGCAGCCGATCACTAGCAGCACCAGCGCGTTGTAGAACCAGGCCTCCCAGCTCGCGCCGAAGGCGAGCGGCGGCACCAGGAACACCAGCAGCGCCAGTCCCATCACCGCGGGCGTGTAGATCCGCGCAAAGCGTTCCACCCACTGCTCCGACGGGGCACGACGGGCATGAGCCTGCTCGACCATCTGGATGATGCGGGCGAGCGTGGTGTCCTCGGCTGCCTTGCTTGCCTCGATGGTGAGCGTCCCGTCGCCGTTGATCGTGCCGGCGTAGACCTCCGACCCCGCCTGTTTCTCGACCGGCACGCTCTCGCCCGTGATCGGCGCCTGGTTCACCGCGCTCGAGCCCATGGCCACGCGGCCGTCGAGGGCGATGCGCTCTCCACCCCTCACGACGAAGCGGTCGCCGGGGCTCATCTGCGCCACCGGCACCTCGGTCTCCGATCCGTCCGGCTTCAAGAGGCGTGCCGTCGGCGGGGCGATGTCAAGCAGGGCCGCGATGGCCCGTCGCGCGCGGCCGACGCTCCAGCTTTCGAGCGCAAGCGACAAGGCGAACAGAAAGGCGACCGTCGCGGCTTCGAACCACTCCCCGATGAGCATCGCGCCGAGCACAGCCACGACCATCAGCAAGTTCATATCCGGCCGCAGGTTGCGCAAGGCGTACCAGGCTTTGATCGCGACGAAGCGGCCACCGAGCATCGCCGCGGCGACATAGGCTGCGATCTCGGTCCATGGCATCGATTGTCCGGCATGGTCGACGAACAGGCGCAATGCGTCGGCGAGGCTGTTCGACGACAGGACGTGAAGCACCATCCCCGACAGCACCGCGACGCCGCTCGCCGCCGTGAACAGGAGCTGCTGGCGCCGATGGCCGTCGTCCGGTGGGCGAGGACCTGCCTCCCAAGGCGCCGCCTTCATGCCGGTCGCCGCGACCACCGCCACGATGGCATTCGACGGCACCTCGCGCGCCGGGTCCAATACCGTCATGCGCCCGTTCAGGACATCGAACGCCAGCCGGTCCGCGCCGCCGACAACCGGCCCGACCGCCTGCCTCAGGACCGATACCTCCTCGGCGCAATCCATTCCCTGCACCTTGAACGTGCGACCCGCGATATTGCGCGCGGGGGCGGCGGGCTCCGTTGTGCCGCAGCAGGCGTCCGCCTCGTGCGAGTGGTCATGCCCATGACCGCCCTCGTGTGCGTGGTCGTGAAGGTGTGCCTGTGCCATTGCCGGTCCGTTCCTTGGCTCCATCTCGTACCGTCAACGCATTCGTCGGCTGGAAAGGTGAGGATGGGAACCGTCAATCAATGCAACAAGAGAAGGGCGCGTGGAGTCTCCCCTCTTACGGAAGGCAAGCTATCTCCCCGTCACGGCGTACACTATTACGCGGGCGGCGCGGCACCGATGCCGCCGCATGTCGGTCTTGCATATCCCCTCCAGGGGGATAGGATGCTCGCATGTCGAGATCGTCCGTTCATGAGACCCACCCCGACGTCGTCAAGCGGCTGAAGCGCGCCGAAGGTCATCTGCGTTCGGTTGTCGAGATGATCGAGGCCGGGCGTTCCTGCCTCGATGTCGCCCAGCAGTTGCACGCGGTCGAGAAGGCGATCGGCCAGGCCAAGAAGACGTTCATTCGGGACCATCTCGACCATTGCCTCGAAGATGTCATCGGGGATCTGCCTCGCAAAGAGCGTCAGCCGATCGATGAGTTCAAGCTGATCGCCAGGTACCTCTGACGGCCAACTCTCCATGACCGAAGCGTTCTTCCTGTCCGTCGCGATGACGGGCTTCGTCGTCGCGTTCGCGCATGCGGCCATCCCGACCCATTGGCTGCCGTTCGTCCTCGCCAGTCGCGGGCAGCACTGGAACAAGGCAAAGACCCTCGCGGTCGTTGCGTTCTGCAGTTTGGGCCACGTGCTGTTCACCGTGCTTCTCGGCGTTCTCGTGGTCTGGCTCGGCATCGAGACGAACAAGTGGACCGGCGATGTTTTTCCCTGGATCGCTGGCGGAGCGCTGATCCTCTTCGGGCTCTACTATCTCGTTCGGCAGGCGCGAGGCGGCGGGCACGGTCACCACCACTTCGGCGGCCACACTCATCATGGCCACGGCCATCATTCTTATGGGCACGGGGCGCACGACCATCGTCATGGCCATGGTGATCACGATCATGCTTCCGAGACGAAGCGGATCGACACTGGCCACGGCGTGCTGGTGCTGGAAGTGTACGAAGAAGGCGTTCCGCCGAGATTCCGCGTCCACGCCGAGGGTGCGGTGCAGGCATTGCCGGATCCAGCGGCCCTCTCCCTCGAGACCGTGCGTCCTGATGGCACGCGCCAGGCTTTCACGTTCGTCGCTCGCGGCGGTTACCTGGAGTCGCTCGAGGAAATTCCGGAGCCGCACGAGTTCGATGCGCGCCTCAGCCTTTCCCACGGTAATCACGCCCATGACCACGAGATCCGGTTCGTAGAGCACCAACATGATGCAACCGCGGGCCAGGCGGCAGTGCAAGCAAGTCCGTCGGTCAAGAGGGCCCCAACCGACCGGGCAGTAATCCTCGGCTTGTTCACCCTCCTGACATTCTCGCCATGCGAGGGGTTCCTGCCTGTTTATCTGTCGGGACTCTCATACGGCTGGACCGGGTTTGTCATCCTGAGCGCGGTGCTGGCCTTGGCGACGATCGCCGGCATGGTCGTCTTCACGTGGCTGACCTTGTCAGGGATCGCCCGTCTGCGCCTCGGACTATTGGAACGCTACGAGAGCGGGGCTCTCGGCGCGCTCATCCTGTTCCTCGGTGTAGGCATCATTTTTTGGGGATTCTAGACGAGCCAAAAGAGCTGCCGTGGACTGGCGAAGCGTCGCAGCCTGAGTGGAGGCCAGGACGCGTAATAGCATCACATCCGGGAGATGCGGTATTGGCGGCTCAATGAAGCGGTGTAGGCTTCTGGTACACACTCCAACTTCCTTCTGGCGGCCGCGCCTGCTGTTGGCGTGGGTCGGTTTGAGTGCTGTGCTCGTTTTGGCGGGGGCAGCCTTCATGCCAGCCACGGCCAAGGCGGCAACGACGGCGATTGGCGCTGCCAGCGAAATCGCGCAACGCAGAGTGCTCGCAGCCCCATGCGCGCATGAACGGCTCACTAAATGCACGTTTTGTGAACGCGCCGTTTGCGCTGGTCATCACGATCTCGTGCGTACTGCAGGGGCGAATGCCGTACTCCTTCCCGCGAGCGCTCATCCGGTCTGCGGCTGGGCGCCGGTTCGGCTGACGCAACCACGGGCGCCGCCAGCAGTCGTATCCCCACCTCCCACTCAATTCGATCCTCGCGGCCCGCCGGTAGCTGGTTGAGACCGGTGCGCCCTTCGGGCGCACCGCCTTCCCAACCGAGTAGCCAGCTAGGGCGGATCGCCGACGCATGCGTTGCGGCGGCCAGTCGTCCTCGCCGACGAGGATGCGTCATGTTTCGTTCAAGATCGACTTTCTTCATCAGTACGATTGCGTTTGTCATCCTGGTCGCGGGAATGGCAACCGCCTACCTCGCTCCGAAGGTCGCGACACCGAGCAACGAGGCCCACAAGGCTGAGCCCGGCAATCCCGAGACGCACGAAGGTATCGTGCTGTCGGCCGACGAGATTCGCCGCGCCGGCATCAAGATCGAACACATCGAGACCAAGGAATACACGACGGCGCTTGCCGCCTTCGGCACGATCGGGCCCAATCGAAACGGCTTCGCTCGAGTGAGTGCGCCCGTTGCAGGCCGCCTGGTGAAGATTGCGGTGGACGTCGGGGCGCAAGTCCAGGCGGGCGCCTTGCTCGCGGTGCTGGAGAGTCCTGAGCTGGCCGAGGCCCGGACCGGCTATCTGCAGAACCAGACCGAACTCGAATTGGCTCGACTGAATCTGGAGCGCGCACAGAAGCTCTCCACTGATGGCTCGATTGCCCAGAAGGACCTGCTGCGCACGCGCTCCGACTACGAGCGCGCCCGAGCGGCGCTCTCCGCCAGCGAGGCGCGGCTGGCAACGCTCGGCGTCGCCGGTGCGGCCCCCGACGGAACGTCGCCTGCGCTCCTCGCCGTCAATGCCCCGCTCGCCGGCACGGTGGTCGAGCGGACCGCCGTCCTGGGAGAATACGCGCAGGCGTATCAGGCGCTTTTCACCGTCGCCGATCTCTCGACCGTCTGGGTCGAGACCAATCTTTATGATCGTGACCTGGCTCAGGTCGTGGTTGGCGCGCCCGCCAGCATCACGGTGAGCGCTTACCCCGGGCAGCGCTTCGCCGGCAAGGTCACCTACGTCGGCAACATCCTCGACAAGGATACCCGCACCGCCGTTGCGCGGGTCGAGGTTGCCAACTCTGACGGACGCCTGAGGCCGGGCCTCTTCGCCAACGTCGACATCGAAACGGCTTTGCATCGAGCGGCGTTGCGCGTTCCGGAGAACGCCGTGGTGCTGCTGCAGGGTCAAATGACCGTGTTTGTGGCCGACGACGACGCTTTCGAGCCCAGACCGGTCGAGGTCGGCGATCGCCAGAACGGCATGGTGGTGGTGACGTCGGGCCTCGAGCCGGGCGACAGGGTGGTGGTGTCCGGCGTCTACGCCCTGAAGGCGAGGCTGTTGAAGTCACAGATCGGCGACAGCCACTAGGAGCAGGTCCCATGCTGACTGGCATCGTGGCGCTGTCGCTGCGCAATAAGCTCCTCGTGATCGTGGCGTTCGCGATCGTCGTGTTTCTCGGCGTGCGCGCCTTTCAGCAGGTGCCGGTCGACGCCTTTCCCGACGTCACGCCGGTGCAGGTGAACGTCTATACGGAATCGCCGGGGCTCGCGGCGGAGGACGTGGAAACCCTGCTCACCGTGCCGATAGAGACGGCGATGGCAGGGTTGCCGGGGGTGGAGCAGGTCCGCTCGGTGTCCCTGTTCGGCCTCTCCTATGTCAGTGTGTATTTCACCGATTCGACCGATATTTACTTCGCGCGCCGCCTGGTGGACGAGAAACTGGCCGAGGCCAAGACGCGCATCCCCGCCGGCTACGGAGAGCCGGAACTCGGTCCCAACTCGACCGGGCTCGGGCAAGTGCTCTGGTACACCATCGAGTCGGCGGACAAGAAGCTTTCCGACATGGACCTTCGGACGCTGCAGGACTGGACCGTTCGTCTCCTGCTGCGCACGGCGCCCGGCGTCGATGATGTTACCTCGTGGGGCGGTCTCGAGATGCAGTACCAGGTGCAGATCGATCCGCAGCGCCTGATGAAGTACGGCCTCAGATACAAGGACGTCATGGAGGCGCTGGATGCCAACAATCGGCAGGTCGGCGGGCAGTACATCGACCGCGGCAAGGAGCAGTATCTGGTCCGCGGCTTGGGACGCGTCTCGAATGTCCAGGACATCGCCAATATCGTCATTGTCACCCGCGAAGCGACGCCGATTCGCGTCCGCGACGTCGCCGAGGTCAAGGAAGGGCCTGCCTTGCGCTTCGGCGCGGTGACCCGCGAC
>JADHLS010000109.1 GCA_016780605.1 Reyranella sp. | reverse complement strand
GCGGCGTCGGGGGAATAGGCGAGAGCGCTGATCGGCGGCGCCGTCATACCCGCATCGGCATCAGCACGTAGAGGGCGCTTTCGTCGGCGCCGTCACGCGGGGGGGTGGGGGACCCCGCGTCAGCCATCAGGAAACGGGCCTCCGAGCCCGCAATCTGCTCGGTAATGTCCAGCAGGTAGCGCGAATTGAAGCCGATCTCGAGCGCGGCCGCCTTGTACTCGACCTCGATCTCCTCGGTGGCGCTGCCGGCATCGGGGCTGGTGGCCGAGAGCGTGACCACACCCTTGGCGACCGCAAGCTTGATCGCCCGCGACTTCTCCGTGGAGATCGTCGAGACGCGGTCGACGGCGTGGGCGAACTCCTTGCAGGGCACGTTCAGGACCTTGTCGTTGCCGGTCGGGATGACGCGCTCGTAATCGGGGAAGGTGCCGTCGATCAGCTTGCTGACCAGGGTAACGCCGCCGGAGGCGAAGCGGATGCGGGTGTCGCTGAGCTCGACATCGACCGAACCGTCGCTCTCGTCGAGGAGCTTGCGGACCTCGCCCACGGTCTTGCGCGGCACGATCACGCCCGGGATGTCGGCGGCTCCCTTGGGGAGGGGCACCTCGACGCGGGCCAGGCGATGGCCATCGGTCGCCACGCCGCGCAGCACGGCGGTACCGCCGGCGGTGGCGGCATGGAAATAGATGCCGTTCAGGTAGTAGCGCGTCTCCTCGTTGGAGATGGCGAACCGGGTGCGATCGATGATGCCCTTGAGGTCGGTCGCCGGCAGCTGGAAGCGGTGCGGCAGGTCGCCCTCGGCCATCGCCGGGAAGTCCGCCGGCGGCAGGCACTGCAGGGTGAAGCGCGAGCGCCCAGCGCGGATCACCAGGCTGTTGCCGTCGGAAGCAGTCTCCAGCTCGACCTGCGCGCCGTCCGGCAGCTTGCGCACGATTTCGTACAGGGTGTGCGCCGGCGCCGTCGTCGAGCCGGTCTTGGACGCTGAGGCATCGACCTGCTCGGTGATGGCGAGATCCATATCGGTCGCCGCGAGACTGAGGCGTCCCTTCTGCGCGGTGATCAGGACATTCGACAGGATGGGAATCGTGTTCCGCCGTTCGACCACACTCTGGACATGGGCCAGCGCCTTCAGGAGGGCTGCCCGTTCGATCGTCAGTTTCATGGTTTGGTCGCTGTAACGAGGGGCCAAAAATGCGGTTTAGACACCCCGTTTCGCGGGCCCGAAATGGCCATTGCGGAACGGTTGCAGACTATAGCACGACAGGCCTTGGCGGGAAGCGAATTCGCTCGGGATTTGAGGCTCTTAAGCCGCGGAATCCAAAGCAAAACGGGGCCCTTTCGGACCCCGTTCCATGCCCCCTCGCAGGGACTGCCTAGCCCTGCAACTGGCGCTTGAGCAACTCGACATCTTCTGCAATCGAGAGGTCGGAGATCTTCAGCTCTTCGATCTTGCGAACCGCATGCATCACGGTCGTGTGGTCGCGGTTGCCGAAGCGCTTGCCGATTTGCGGCAGGCTCAACGTCGTGAGCTGCTTGGCGAGATACATCGCGACCTGACGTGGCCGCGCCACCGAACGCGCACGGCGCGGCGAGCTCATCTCGGCGAGCTTGATGTTGTAGTGGGCGGCGACGCGCTGCTGGATCTCGTCGACCGTCACCTTGCGGTCAGCCTGGCGCAGCAGATCGTGCAGCACATCCTGCGCCATCTCGACGGTGATCTCGCGGCCGATCAGCTGGCCGTGGGCGACGACGCGATTGAGGGCGCCCTCGAGCTCGCGGATGTTGGTCGAGATCTTGTGCGCCAGGAACTCGAGCACCGAGACCGGCACCGGCACGCGCGCGCCCTCCGCCTTGGTCTGAAGGATCGAGAGGCGCAGCTCGTAGGTCGAGGAATGGATGTCCGCCACCAGGCCGCTGCCCAGCCGCGATCGCATGCGCTCCTCGATGTCCTGCAATTCGCTGGGCGGCTTCTCCGAGGAGAGCACGATCTGTTTGTTTTGCTCGACCAGAGAATTAAAGGTGAAGAAGAACTCGTCCTGGCTCGCTTCCTTGCCGCAGATGAACTGGACGTCGTCGACCATCAGCACGTCTACGTTTCGGAACAGCTCCTTGAACTGGCCGGTGTTCTTGGTGCGCAGTGCCTGTATGAAGCGGTTCACGAAGCTCTCGGCCGTGAGATAAAGCACGCGCTGCTTGGGATCGCGCTCGCGGATGGCGTGCCAGATGGCGTGCATCAGATGGGTCTTGCCGAGGCCGACGCCGCCGAAAATGTAGAGTGGGTTGCGCTCGGGCAGCGGCCGGTCCTGCTCGGCGATGTTGCGCGCCGCGGCATAGGCGAACTCGTTGGGCTTGCCGACCACGAAGTTGGCGAAGGTGTAGCGCGCCTCCGGGCCCTGGAAGCCCTCGTCGGCGCCGCGGCCGATCGCAGGACCAAGCCGCGGCATCTGCGACTGGTAGCCCTGGGGCGAGGAGGGGACGGGCGGCATGGCGATGATGTCGTTGGCCCGACGCGGGGCGGGCGGCGGCACGAGGTTGACCTCGACGCTCGACACCGTGTTGTTGACCGCCTGCCAATAGGCGAGCACGCGGTCGCCATAGTGGCGGGCCACCCAGTCGCGAACGAAGCGCGTCGGGGCATAGAGGCGCAGCTTGCCGGTCTCCAGCTTGCCAAGCTCGACCTCGCCGAACCACGTCTTGAAAGCCTTGTCGCCGATCTCCTTGCGCAGCCGATCGCAGACGCGCACCCAGTGCGCTTCAAGCTCCTTTCGGCCCGCCACTTCTTCCATATCGGCCCCCGCCACTGTCTTTTGTTCGTACGATGCGTTCTTGTTGTTGCCCGCCACCGGCGCATGAATTCGGTTCATTATGTTTGTCTCCAGGGAAGTCCTGCCGCCTTCCAACCCCCGGCCGTCCCACGCTTGGCCTCTGCATTCAGGGGTCCCTCAAAGCCGTCCGCCACGTTAAAGCATGTACTGTAGCCGGCCGCGGTCATGGCTTTCGCCGCCGCGGCCGAACGTGCTCCACTCCGACAAAGAAACAGCAGCGGCGCCTCCTTGTCGGGGAGCGCGCCCGAGAGCGCGGCCACGAATTCCGGGTTGGGCTGCATGCTCGGAAAGACCTGCCATTCGATCAGCGCCGGCTTCTTGCCGAGTGTCTCGAGGTCGGGCAGGCCGACATAGTTCCATTCCGGACGCGTCCTGCAGTCGATCAGGACGGCGTCCTTGTGCTCGCTCAGAATCTTCCAGGCCGTTGTCGGGGCGATGTCGCCGGCATAGCCAGCGGCAGGGGAAATTTGGTACGCGCCCGCGATCTTGTTGTCTTTCGCCATGGCCCCCGCTCTTCATTTTACGAAGCAGGCCGCTGAACAACACGAGCCGACGTTCTACGATGGACACACAGGGCACGAATGACAACGGTAGATCGACATGAGCGTCATTAGAGGAAAACGCTTCTTCTTTCGATCGACCGTCGTCAGGTGCCTGTGGTTTCCTCCCTCGTTCGTCTCCCGGCGAGGAGGTAGCCCCCCGTCCCCACCGTGCTCGCGTCTCAGCGCCCCACGCTCCGTCGCGAATGTGAGCCGAGTCTTAGACAGACTCTCCGCGACGCGCAAACTGTTCGAAGCGGCAACGAAGCAGGCTATTCATGTTGTTAGTGACGCGACGGTGTTGACTCGCGTGAGGATTCGATTCTCTTTTGATTTCCGCGCGCGAGGCGTCTCAATATCTAGCGCCCGGGCGCGCGCTTCCTCCGATAAAGCCGAATCGTATGTTGTTCGCCCAATTGGCAACCAAATGTTCTGACGCCGATTGCTCGAAAATAATTCTCGAAAAATTTGTCGGAAGATCACCAAAAAAGAAAACGCCGCTCGTTGGAGCGGCGTTCACCTTGTCTGCGTTGTCGATTGCGTCACCGCAGCTCACGCCATCGCCTTGATGCGTGCCGCGAGGCGCGACACTCGACGCGATGCCGCATTCTTGGTGACGACGTGCTTGGTCGCCCCGCGCTGGATCTCCGGCTGCGCCGCGCGCAGCGCGTCGGCGGCGGCCTTCTTGTCGCCGGCCTTGATCGCTTCTTCGACCTTCTTGATCGAGCCGCGCACTCGGCTGCGGCGCGCGGTGTTCACGGCGGTGCGGCGCTTGGTTTGACGCGCGCGCTTCTCGGCCGACTTGTGACTTGCCATCTATTCCTCGTCCTTCGGAAGGGCGGGTGTATACGGGCCGGCCGGCGGTCGGTCAACCCCGCCAAAACCAGCCATTTATAGAGCATTTCGGCCGGCTGGAAGCAGCCGGCCGAAATGCGTTTTGGAACAAGGAGCCCGGACCAACGCGTTTCCGATCGGATGGAACCGCGCGCGGTTCCATCCGATCGAAAGCGCGCCTACCTGTGTTTCCAGGCGGCCTTGCGCTTGTCGGCGAAGGCCGCCATGCCCTCGGCGCGATCCTCGAAGCCGAACGTCGCATGGAAGGTACGTCTCTCGAATCGCACGCCCTCGGCCAAGGTCGTCTCGAAGGCGCGGTTGACCGCCTCCTTGGCGACCATGGTGGCGGGCAGCGACATGCCGGCGATCTTTTCCGCCGTGGCGATGGCGTCGTTCATGAGATCGGCGAGCGGCACGACGCGGCTCACCAGGCCGCAGCGCTCGGCTTCGGCGGCGTCCATCATGCGGCCGGTGAGCACGAGGTCCATGGCCTTGGACTTGCCGACGAAGCGCGGCAGCCGCTGGGTGCCGCCAGCGCCCGGTATGGTACCGAGCGTGATCTCCGGCTGGCCGAACTTCGCATTGTCGGCGGCGATGATGAAGTCGCACATCATCGCCATCTCGCAGCCGCCGCCCAGCGCATAGCCCGCGACCGCCGCGACGATCGGCTTGCGCACCTGGCTCACCTTCTCCCAGCCGACGGTGATGAAGTCCTTGAGAAAGACGTCCTGGTAGGTCTGGTCCTTCATCTCCTTGATGTCGGCGCCGGCGGCGAAGGCCTTGTCGCTGCCGGTGAGCACCATGCAACCGATGCCCGCATCCGCCTCGAAGGCGTCGAGCGCTTGGCCGAGCTCGCGAACGAGGTCGGCGCAGAGTGCATTCAGCGCCTTGGGCCGATCGAGTCGGATGATGCCGACGCGACCCTTGGTCTCGGTCTTGATGTTCTGATAGGCGGTCACGTGTCCCTCCGACTTGACCGCTCTAGCTAACTACCGTTGGCAGTGCGCGCAATAGAAGGTCGAGCGACCCGATTGCACGAGCCGCTTGACGAGATGGCCGCAGCCCCGCGTCGGGCAGACCGCGCCCGCCCGGTCATAGACGTTGAACCGCGTCTGGAAGTAGCCGAGCTCGCCGCCCGGCTGGACGTGGTCGCGCAAGGTCGAGCCGCCGTCGTCGATCGAGCGCAGCAACACCTGCTTGATGGCGGCGACCAGCCGGTCGGCGCGTTCGCCCTGGACGGTATGGGCCGAGCGCCGCGGCGAGATCCCGGCCAGGAACAGGGCCTCGCAGGCGTATATATTGCCGACGCCGACCAAGGTCTTCTGATCGAGCAGCGCCGCCTTGATCGGCGTCTTGCGTCCCTTGAGGCGACTGGCCAGCATCGCACCGTCGAACGCCTCGTCGAGGGGCTCCGGTCCCAACCCCTTGAAGAGCTTGTGCTTCGGCACCGCGTCATCGGCCACCAACAGCATCAGGCCAAAGCGCCGTGCGTCGTTGAAACGGACCTGCCAGCCCTCGTCGGTCTCGAACACGACATGATCGTGCCGCTCGAAAGGATGCTCGGCCGCGCTCTTGGCGTCGTGCAAGGTCATGCGTCCCGACATGCCGAGATGGGCGATCAGGGTGTTGCCGTTGCTCAGCCGCAGCAGCAGGTATTTGGCGCGTCGGTCGATCGCCCGGATCTTCAGCCCCTCGACTTTCTGGGCAAATTTGGCCGGCATCGGCACCCGGAGATCGCGCCGCCGCTGCACCAGCTTCACGATTTGCCGCCCGACCAGTTTCGGCACGAGACCGCGACGGACGGTTTCGACCTCGGGCAGCTCAGGCATGAGTCTCGCGTTGGCCGAACAAGGCTGTGCCAACGCGGACATGGGTGGCGCCCATGCGCACCGCCGTCTCGTAGTCGGCGCTCATGCCCATGCTCACCTTGAGCAAACCGTTGCGCGCCGCCATCTTGGCCAGAAGCCCGAAATGCAGCGCCGGCTCCTCATCGACCGGTGGAATGCACATCAGCCCGACGACGGGAAGCTTGTGGACGTCGCGGCAAGAGGCGACGAAGGCATCGAGGTCCTTCGGCAGCACGCCCGCCTTCTGCGGCTCCTCGCCGGTATTGACCTGTATGTAGCAGTCGGGTCGCCGGCCGGTGCGTTCCATCTCCTTGGCGAGCGTCACTGCCAGCCGCTCGCGGTCGACCGATTCGATGACGTCGAACAGCGCCACGGCGTCACGTGCCTTGTTGGTCTGCAAGGGGCCGATCAGGTGCAGCTGCAGGTCGGCATACTCGGCCTTCAGCGCCGGGAACTTGCCTTCGGCCTCCTGCACGCGATTCTCGCCGAACACACGCTGGCCGGCCTGCAGGAGCTCGCGCACCCGGTCGGCGCCATGGGTCTTGGAGACGGCGACCAGGGTAACGGAAGCGGGGTCGCGGCCGGCGGCGCGCGCAGCCTCGGCGATGCGCCGAAGGACCTCGGCCAGTCTGTCGGTGGATTGGCGATCGGTGGCTTCGCTCATGCGCCGAGGGTCACCAAGGCATCGAGGGCTTCGGCATTGTTCGGATTGGCGGCCAGCGCCGAATCCAGCGCCTCGCGCGCCTTGTCCTTTTCGCCCAGTGCGGCGAGGCAGATGCCATAATTGCCGAGCAGGCGGGAATCGCCCGGCAGGGCGCGCAGCGCATGCTCGTGCAATGGCCGCGCTTCGGCAGCCCGGCCGAGATCGACCAGCACGCAGCCGAGATTGGTCAGCACCATGGGATCATCGCTCGCCAGCCGCGACGCGCGCTTCAACGCCCGCCGCGCCTCGTCGAACCGCCCAAGGCCGCGCAGTGCCAATCCCTCGTTGTTGAGCGCCCGCACGTCGCCGGGCGCCTGCTTGAGATGCGGCTCCAGCACGGCCAGGGCCTCGGCGAACTGCTTCAGCTCGATGTGCAGCAGCGAGAGCTGCAGGATGGCATCGCTGTCCGACGGGCTCTGGCGCAGGGCGCGCTGCAGCAGCTCGACGGCCTCAGCCGCCTTGCCGACCTGCGTCTGGGCCATCGCCAGCGTCCTGTAGGCGCCAATGAAATTGGGATCGATCTCCAGCGCGCGCTGGATGGGCCCGATGGCTTCCTCGGGCCGCCCCGCGAAGTTCAGGACGAAGCCCAGCACGTGCTGCAGGACGGCGCTGTCGGGGGCGAGCTCCAGCGCCTGCTGCGCGCCCGCGATCGCTTCGTCATGATGGCCGAGCCCGCCCAGTGCCAGGGCGCGATCGCCCAGGATCTGGGCGCGGCGGGCGGCATCGTCGCCTGCATCGACCAGGGCCATATCCAGCATCTCGATAGCCGGCGCATAGTGGCCCAGGCGATAAAGCGCATGGCCGAGCATGTTTCGCGCCCGCGCCTGCAATGGCTTCAGGCCCTCGGCCCCCTGGACGCCCTTCTCGATGGCCTGGTCGATATTGGCGATGAACTCGCCGAGATCGCGCTCGGCGGCGGCGAAGCGGCCGAGGTCCATATAGGTGGAGGCGAGCGCCAGGCGTGCCTCGACATGGGCAGGCGCACGGCGAATGGTGTCGCGGAAACGCCGCGCCGCCTCGTCGATGTTGCCGAGCCGGCGCGCCACCAGGCCGAGATTGTAGGAGAGCATGGGCTCGTTGGGATCTTTCGCCAGCGCCTTGCGCCACATCGTTTCGGCGTCGCTGAACGCGCCGCGCTGCGCCAGGCAGACGGCAAGGAAGTGCAGGATGTCGGGCCGCTCGCCGTGCCGTCCCAGGGCCGAGCGGAACAGCGGCTCGGCGCGATCGAACCAGCCCGCCTTCAGATATTGAAGGCCGGTCTCGAGATCGGGATCGGGTGGCGGCGGGGTCCGCGAGGGGGGGTGGGGCGCCAGAGCCATGGCGCGCTGTGTAGACCCGCCATGCCGCCAAGGCTACACGAAACGGCATGGTCAAGGACGCGCACCTGTTCGCTGCTGCCATGTCCGGGGTGAAGCCGCTCAAGGGCCACAAGGCGCGTCCTGTCATCCCGAGGGCGAAGCCCGAGGGACCTTTGAAGCCACAGAAAAGGTCCCTCGCTGCGCTCGGGATGACAAGGGAGTCTGAACTCACAGCCGACGATCACAATTTCGATCGCGACGTCTCGCGTTCCCTCGCGCGCGGCAAGCTGATGCCGCAGGCTTCACTCGACCTGCATGGCATGACGCTGGCCGCGGCCGAGCGTGCCGTCGCGACCTTTCTCGAGGATGCAGCGTCGCGCGACCTGCGCGTCGTGCTGATCGTCACCGGCAAGGGCCTGCGGCTGGAAGGCAGCCGCATGCTGGGAGGCCGCATCCGCGCCGAGTTCGTGGGCTGGCTGAACCGCGCCGACAACCGCCAGCGCGTGCGCGCGGTGCGAGCCGCGCATGCGCGTCACGGCGGCGGTGGCGCCTTCTACGTGCTGCTGCGCCGACGTTCGTCCGCGAGCAGCCGCTCCTTGCGCGCCACACCCCAGCGATAGCCGGTGAGCGCGCCGCTCGAGCCGACGGCGCGATGGCAGGGAATCACACCGGCCGCCTGGTTGGTGGCGCAGGCGCGGCCGACGGCGCGCGCCGAGCCCGGGGCGCCGATGCGGCGGGCGATCTCGCCGTAGGTGCGGGTCTCGCCCGGCGGGATCCTGGTCAGCTCCTTCCAGACCTTCCACTGGAAGGCCGTGCCGATGATGTCGAGCGGCACGTCGGCGGCATCGAGCGCCGAGGGCTTGCGGCCATAGAGCCGCGCCAGCACGCCTTTGACGCGCGGCGCCAGCGCCTGGTCGTTGCGCGTGATGTCGGCCGCCGGGAAGTCGTGCTTGAGGCTCTTCTCGAGGGCGCGGTCGTTGTCGCCCAGGAAGACCGCGGCGATGCCCTTCTGGGTCGCCGCCACCAGGACGCGGCCGTAGTCGGACTCGACCGTGGTGTAGTCGATGTGCGCGCCGGCGCCACCCTTGGCGTAGGTCGCGGGCGTCATGCCCAGCGCCTTGTCGCTGGTCTCGTAGACGCGGCTCGGCGAGCCGTAGCCCGCGCCATAGAGCGCGTCGGCCACCGGTTCGCCCTCGCGCAGGGCCTTGCGGAAGCGCTGGCGCTTGCGCGCCGCCAGCCAGTCGCGCGAATTGACGCCGAGCTCGGCAACGAAGCGCTTGCTGAGCGCGCCCGGCGTCATGCCGACCTTGCGCGCCACCTGGGCCAGCGAGGGCGGGGTATCGCCGTCGGTCGAATCGAACAGCGCGCAGGCCTCGGCGACCGGCTTGCTGAGGCCGAGGTCGGCCCGCCAGTCACGCGGCTTGCAGCGCTTGCAGGGCCGGAAGCCCGCCGCCTCGGCCGCTTGCGGCGAGGCGTGGAAGTCGACGTTACGGCGCAACGGCGGACGCGCCGCACACGACGGCAGGCAATAGACCCCGGTCGTGCGGACCGAGAACCAGAACCTGCCATTGTAGCCCCGGTCGCGCCGCTGCACGGCCTGCCAGCAGGTTTGCTCGTCCGGCAGGGCGTCGACGTGGGGGGGAGAAGCGAGCGCCAAGGTGGGGAGCGTAAGAGAATGTTGGGTCATGGCGCCATCAAAGCACCATGGCCCAACCTGCTCTATCCGCCACCCGCCGGCAATTAGCGACCGGTCTTAGGCCCAGAAGCTTTTGTCGGCTTCCAGCCGGGCGGTGGCCCGGTCGAGGCCGATATCCCGCAGCAGGCGCTCGTCGAGCTGGGCCAGTTGGCGTCGCGAACGGGCAACCTCGGCCCGGGTCATGGCGCGCTCGATCCCGACCACGACCACACCGGCCAGCAGCGCGAGGGCGCGGCCAAAGGTGAAGGAGGGGGCATCCGCGCGGGCGAATTCCCGCACGCTGGACAGGGTCGACATGGCTTAGCTCCGTTTGAGGCGTCGCGGCCGGATTGCCGTGGAGCGCCTCGTATACTTGCCCTATTTGCGCTAAGGTAACGCGTTCTTCAAAGGACGATTGCTCGGGGGAGACATAGAAAAACTATGCACTCACTGCCTTAAATGAGCCGCTCTCAGTTGCCCCTGAATGCGCTGCGCGCCTTCGAGGCCGCCGCCCGTCACGCCTCCTTCACGCATGCCGCCGAAGAGCTCCACGTCACCCAGGCCGCGGTCAGTCACCAGGTCAAGGCGCTCGAGGAGCGGCTCGGCGTGGCGCTGTTCGTGCGTCGCCCGCGCGGGCTCGAGATCACCAGCGAAGGCGAGGCGCTGCTGCCCGACCTGCGCGATGCCTTCGATCGCATGACCAACGCGCTGGAGCGCGTCGGCCGCAAGGCCAACTCAGGCACGCTCAATGTC
>JADHLS010000108.1 GCA_016780605.1 Reyranella sp. | reverse complement strand
CGACGCCGCCGGCGCCGACGAGCTCACCTTCCTCGACATCACGGCCAGCCACGAGAATCGCGACACCATCCTCGACGTCGTGGCGCGGACGGCCGACCAGTGCTTCATGCCCCTGACCGTGGGCGGTGGCGTGCGATCGATCGAGGACATCCGCCGCCTGCTGCTGGCCGGCGCCGACAAGGTCTCGATCAACTCCGCCGCCGTGGCACGGCCGGAGTTCGTGCGCGAGGCGGCCGAGAAATACGGCGACCAGTGCATCGTGGTGGCAATCGACGCCCGTCAGACGGGACCCGGCCGCTGGGAGGTATTCACCCACGGTGGCCGCAAGCCGACCGGACTCGACGCCGTCGGCTGGGCCACGCGCATGACCGATTCCGGCGCGGGCGAGATCCTGCTGACCTCGATGGATCGCGACGGCACCAAGTCGGGTTTCGACCTCGCGCTCACCCGCGCGGTGTCGGACGCCGTGCCGGTGCCGGTGGTGGCCTCGGGCGGCGTCGGGACGCTCGATGACCTGGTCGATGGCGTCGTGAAGGGCGGCGCCTCGGCGGTGCTCGCGGCCTCGATCTTCCATTTCGGCGAGTTCACCATCGCACAGGCGAAGGAGCGACTGGCGCAAGCCGGCGTCCCGATCCGACAAATCTCGCGCGGCGCGTGATTTTCGCGTAGAATAAGTATCACGCGCCCTGTAAGAGGCGCGCGCAATCGCCCTCCCCTCTATTGAACGGGCGACGGAGTACTCCCCCGGATGGCCAAGAAGAAGAAACCCAAGAAAGCGCAAAAGAAGCGCGGGAACGGCGTCGCCGACGATCACGGCCACGTCCTCGACCGCCTGTACTTCGTCATCGACAGCCGAAAGGGCGCCGATCCCGACACCTCTTATACGGCGCGCCTGTTCAGCCGCGGCCGCCAGCAGATCGCCAAGAAGCTGGGCGAGGAAGCGGTCGAGGCGCTGATCGAGGGCATCCGCGGCGACAAGGGCAAGCTGGTCGGCGAAAGCGCCGACGTGCTCTACCACCTGCTCACCCTGTGGGCGGCGACCGGCGTCAAGCCCAAGGCGGTCTGGAGCGAGCTCGCCCGTCGCGAAGGCATCTCAGGCATCGCCGAAAAGGCCGCGCGCAAGCACAAGTGACGCGTCGGCACCCCCGCGCTAAACCGGGACCATGGCCGACTACGATCGCAACAACATCTTCGCCCGCATCCTGCGCGGCGAGCTGCCCTGCAAGAAGGTCTACGAGGACGACTTCGCGCTCGCCTTCCACGACATCAACCCGCAGGCGCCTGTGCACGTGCTGGTGATTCCCAAGGGCGAATACGTCTCCAACATGGATTTCAGCGCCAAGGCGTCGACCGAGATGGTGGCCGGCTTCTGGCGCGCCGTCGGCGCCGTGGCGCGCCAGCTCGGCCTGGAGGAGGACGGCTATCGCCTGGTCGCCAACAACGGCGCCAATGGCGGCCAGATCGTGTTCCACTTCCATGTCCATATCGTGAGCGGCAAGCAGCGGCCGCGCTGGGGTCGCGTCCACGAATGACCGCCCTGCCATGATGGGGCGCCGCCTCCTGCTGGCGATGGGCGCGCTGGCGCCGGCCGCGGCCGAGGCCCAGACGAAGACTCAGACCCCGCCGGCGCGTCCCCGCTTCTACGCCAAAGGCACCAAGCAGCGCGCGGTGCGCTTTGCCGGCAGCGAAGGCGTGACGCTCGCCGGCACACTGCTGCTGCCGATCTGGAGCGAGCTCGAGAAGGTGCCGGGTGTCGTGCTGGTGGCGGGGAGCGGACCGACCGACCGCGACGGCAACAACCCGCTGGTTCCCGAGCGCATCGATCTCCTGAAGCAGATCGCTGAAGTGCTGGCCGAGGCCGGCATCGCCACCCTGCGCTACGACAAGCGCGGCATCGGCGCCTCGACCCCGAAGCCCAGCGGCTCGCTGGCCGAGCAGGAGCGCTTCTTCGCCTGGGACAATTTCGTCGGCGACGTCGCGGCGGCGCATGCCGAGCTGGTGCAGCACGACGAGATCAAGGCCTATGCGACCGCCCTGCTGGGCCACAGCGAAGGGGGGCTGCTGGTGCTGGCGGCGGCGCCGACCATCAAGACGAATCCGCCGCACGTCCTGGTGTTGGTGTCGACGCCCGGCCGTCCGCTGGTCGACATCCTGCGCGCCCAGATCGCGCGCGGCGCGCCCAGGCTGGGGGCCCCGGCCGATCGGGTGATCGCCGCCATCCAGTCGACGGGCCACGTGCCGTCCGACGTGCCGCTCGAACTCGACGCGCTCTTTCCGCCCTATGCCGGCCCTTTCCTGCAGAGCCTGCTGGCCTTCGATCCCGCGAAGGCCCTGTTCGCCTCGCGTCTGCCCTGCCTGCTGGTGCAGGGTGCCGCCGACCGCCAGGTCGTGCCGATGGACGACGTACAGCCCTTGATCGACGCCCTCGACAAACGCGGCGCGCCGGGCGAGGCGGTGATCGTTCCTTCGGCCAGTCACAATCTCAAGGTCGCGCAATGGCCGACCGACGCCGGTTTCGCCGGCCCGATCATGCCGGCCGCGGCGGCCGCGCTCGCCGCCTGGCTGAAGCAATCGCTGGGCGCTTGATCGAGCAGGACGGCGGGTCGATCATCACAGCGTTCATGCTCCTCTCGCCCTTGGGGGAGAGGAACATGAGAGCAGGAGGAACGACATGGCCGTGACGGTGCGCGCGGTGAGTGCGGCGGTTGGCGCGGAGATTTCCGGCGTCGATCTCAGGCGGCTGGGCGATGGCGAGTTCGCCGCGATCGAGGAGGCCTGGACCGAGCACTCGATGATCCTGCTGCACGGCCAGCAGCTCAGCGACGATGACCTTCTCGCCTTCAGTCGCCGCTTCGGCGAACTCGACCCGCCGCCCAACCAGGAGCGCGGCCGCATCAGCCCGCCCGGCTATCCCGACATCTACGTCGTCTCGAATGTGCTCGACGCCAAGGGCGAGCCGATCGGCGCCCTGGGCGCGGGCGAGGCGGTGTGGCACACCGACATGAGCTATCTCGACACGCCGCCCGATGCCTCCATGCTCTATGCGCTGGAGATCCCGCAGAGCGGCGGCAACACCTGGTTCTGTGGCATGCAGGCGGCGTGCTCAGGCCTGCCGGCGGAACTGCGGCGCAAGATCGAAGGCCGCCGCATCAAGCACGACGGCACCTACAATTCCGGCGGCTATCTGCGCAAGGGCGTCACTCCGACGGACGACCCGATGGCCGCGCCGGGCGCCTGGCATCCGGCGATCCTGCGCCATCCCGGCAACGGCCGGCCCACGCTCTATCTCGGACGGCGGCGCAACTCCTATGTCGAGGGCTATTCGAAGCTCGAGTCGGACGCGCTGCTGGAAGAGCTGTGGGCGCACGTGACGCAACGCCAGTTCGTCTACGAGCATGTCTGGCGCCTGGGCGATCTCGTGATGTGGGACAACCGTTCGACCATGCATCGTCGCGATCCCTTCGACGGCGCGGCGCGGCGCATCATGCATCGCACCCAGATCAGGGGCACGACCAGGCCCGTGGCCTTCGCGGCCTGAACCAACAACGCAAGTCGGAGGGAACATGCGGCGGCAGAAGAAGTTCTATGCCTGGGGCTATGCCGACGAGGACCTGACCCCGGACGAGATCAGGCCCTGGGAAGCCGAGATCGCCCAGCGTTACGGCCTGAACGCCTTCGACGTCACGCCGCCGCCGAAGCCAGAGGAGATCACCCTGCGCAGCCCGCGCGTCGTCGTGCCGGAGGCGCTGAAGGATATCGTGCGCAAAGATCACCTGACGCGGCTGGAGCACAGCTACGGCAAGGCAGGCTTCGACGCGATCCGCATGTTCATGCGCTCGGTGCCCAATCCGCCCGACGCCGTCGCCTTCCCCGAGAACGAGCAGGACGTCGTGCGCGTGCTCGATTGGTGCGGCACGATCGGTGCCAAGGCCATCCCCTATGGCGGCGGGTCGTCGGTGGTGAAGGGCATCGAGCCCAGCGCCGCCTTCGACAAGGTGGTGACGATCTCGACCCGCCACATGGACCAGGTGCTCGAGGTCGATCCGGTGAGCCATGCCGCGCGCATCCAGGGCGGCATCTACGGACCTGCGATCGAAGACCAGCTGCGCCAGTCGCCCTTCACCATGCGCCATTACATGCAGGCCTATCGGTGCTCGACGCTCGGCGGCTGGATCGCGACGCGCTCGGGCGGCCACTATGCCACGCTCTACACCCATATCGACGACTTCGTCGAAAGCACCCGCGTCGTGACGCCTGCCGGCACGCTGGAGACGCGCCGCCTGCCGGGCTCCGGCGCCGGGCCCAGCCCCGACCGTATGTTCATCGGCTCCGAAGGCATTCTAGGCATCATCACCGAAGCTTGGGTGCGGCTCCGCAAGAAGCCGACCTTCCGTGCGTCCGCCTCGGTGCGCTTCAAGACGTTCTTCGACGGCGCCGACGCGGTGCGCGAGATCACCCAGGCGGGGCTCTATCCCGCCAATTGCCGGCTGCTGGAAGCGCGCGAGGCGCTGCCCAACATCCCGTGGAGCAGCGAGGAGGCGGTCCTGGTGCTGGCCTTCGAATCGGCCGACCATCCGCTCGATGCCTGGATGAAGCGCGCGCTCGAGATCTGCGCCGGCCACGGCGGCGTGCCCGACCCCGGCGCCGACGACGAGAACGCCCATCGCTCGGGCGCCGCCGGCGCCTGGCGCAACAAGTTCATCAAGGCGCCACACTACAGCGAGCACGCGGCGGCGCGCGGCATCCTCTCCTCGACCTTCGAGACCGCGATGACCTGGGAGCGCGTGCGCGACTTTCATCAGAAGATCACCAGGATCACGCAGGATACGATCAAGCGGGTGACCGGTCGCGATGGCACCGTCACTTGTCGCTTCACCCACGTCTATCCCGATGGCCCCTGCCTCTACTTCACCTTCGGCGGCATCCTGGACAAGCGAGCCGCGCTCGATCAGTTCATGGAAGTGCTGTCGACCTGCACCGCCGCCACCGTCGAGCATGGCGGCACGACGACACACCATCACGCCGTCGGCCGCTTCCATCGGCCGTTCTACGACAAGCAACGGCCCGAACTCTTCGCCAGGGCATTGCGCGGCGCCAAGCGCGAGCTCGATCCCAAGGGCATGATGAATCCCGGCGTGCTGATCGATCCATGAGGTCACCATGCACTACCTGACCGGCCCTCTGATGGCCTTCGTCGGCATTGCGGCCTTGGTGATCTGCACACCCGGGCCCGACACGGCCATGACCATCCGCAACACCTTGTTGGGTGGCCGCGCCGCCGGCCTTGCGACGGCGCTCGGCGTCTGCACCGGCCTTGCGATTTGGGCCTTCGCGACGTCGGCGGGACTCGTTGCCCTGCTGATTGCTTCAGAGCCTCTGTTTCTTGTCGTCAAATATGTCGGTGCAGCCTACCTCGTGTGGCTCGGCATCCAATCGTTGCGCGGTGCCTTCGGCCGTGGTGCGCCGCAGCTCCAGCCGGCGGGCGGGCAGCCGACGGCGCGCGCACTGCCGCCGCGGCAGGCCTACGTGCAGGGCATGGTGAGCGACCTCAGCAATCCCAAGATCGCCGCCTTCTTTTCATCGATGCTGCCGCAATTCGCGCCGGCGAGCGGCGCAGACTTCATCGGGCTGGTGACGCTTGGCCTGCTGTTCAGCCTGATGACGCTGCTGTGGCTGACGGTCTATGCTCTTGCCACCTCTCGCCTGCGCGACACGCTACGCCGTCCACGCATCCGGCGCGCACTCGACGGCATTACCGGCCTCACGCTGATCGGGTTGGGGCTCAGGCTGGCGAGCGAAGAGCGCTGACGTCTGGAGAGATGATGCGCTGGTGTCGGCGGAGGCCTCCCACATCAGCCGGTTCGCTCGCCTGCTGCAGGTGATCATGCAGACCATCGCCGTCATCGAGGGGCGCAAGGGAAGCTAAAGCACGCGCGCCCGGTTCTTGCCCATGAGGAAGATCAGCGTGAAGCCGAAGCGAAACAGCAGGATGGCGCCGAGGAAGACGAAGAACAGGGAGGCGGCGACGAGATAGTCGTCGACCTCGCCGGTATAGAGGATCGTGTTGGGGATCTTGATCGCCTCGATGCAGATTTCGGCCAGAAGGCCGATCACCAGCTGGCCGGCGCCATAGTTGTGGCAGAGATGGTCGATCGACGCCTCCCAGACCTCGTACGGACCGCCGAGGATGCCGAACACCTCGCGCAGAGTCCTGCGCTCCTCCAGCGCCACACCCAGGCCGATCATGATGACGCCGATGCCGGTGCAGATATCCATCTCTTCGCGAATGTCGGGCTTGGTGAAGAGCTTGGCGGATACCTGGATGTCCGCGAGAACCATGGGCAGGACGATCACGAGGCAGATGATGCCGATGGTGAAACGAGACGACAGAACACTGCCCAGCCAACGCATTTGATCTTCCCCGACCCCCATTCATGTCTTGGCCCGGCTGTGGGCACCGGCGCCCGCACGCGCATTGCGAGCTGCGGCATCACTATAGCATGATCCTCCTTGGCATCTGAACTTTGGTCGGCTCGAACAACAACATGAATTGGCTCTATTCCTTCCCCGACCTTTTCATCCTCATCTCCTTTGCCGCCTTCCTGGTTGTGGTGATCCTTGCCCTGCCGTCGCTGGTCCGACGGCTTCCGTGGATGAAGCCAAACGACGCCAACACCGATTTCGTGCTGCGCACGCAGGCGACGCTGTTCACCATGACCAGCCTGGTGCTCGCTTTCACCCTGGTCGAAGCCGAGAACAACTTCCGCAAGGCCGATGCCCTGATCTCCACGGAGGCCTCGCAGCTCAATCGCCTGGATCGTCTGCTCAACCGCTACGGCGATCTGGCCGCGCAGGCGGTCCGCCCGCGGCTGCTGGCCTATGCGCAATCGATCGTAAGCGACGAATGGCCGGCCATGCTGAAGGGCACGCCGAGCGAGAAGACGCGGGCAGCCTTCGTGCCGATCTCGCGCGGCATCCTTTCGCTCGATCCGCAGACCAACCGCGAAACGATGATCTATGGCGAGATCCTGCGATCGTTCGATGCGGTGGCCGAATCGCGCGATGCCCGGCTCGCCGCTCTATCGGTCGCCCTGCCTGCCGCCTATTGGCAGGTGGTGCTGTTTGCGGTGCTGATGCTGTTGTGCGTCAGCAGCACCGTCCAGCGCACGCCGTTTCGCACGACAGTCCTCGCCGCCCAGATGGCCGTGATCGGCGCCTTCCTTGGCTTCGTGTTCATCCAGGACCAGCCCTTCAAGGGCCAGATGGCGGTCGATGCCGAACCCATCGTGCACACGATCGCCATTTTCAAGGAGCGCAATGTTGAGTAGAGGCCAGCGCCAGGCAGGCCGCCGCGGTGATCACCTGCCGCTGGATAGTGAAGGCAGCGAGCACCAATTCAGGCTGTCGAGCGGCAGCCCTCTCAGCGAAGCCAGAGCCGTCGCGGTGCCTTGGTCGACACAACCTTGGGTCTTCGCGCGGTAGCGCGCGTAGGCACGCGGTGCCGCATGGCGAATCATCCCTGTTTTGCAAGGACTAATCCCGTGAAGCGCTGGTGGCTTCGGAACCGCCTAAGAAGGAACTGCTGAGTCACAAAAGCGTGATCAGGAGGGACGGGGTTCAATCCGCGCGAATGTTTCCCGTGCGGATGACTTCCCTCCAGCGGGCCAGCTCGCCGCGGATGAGCTCGGTGTAGCCCGATGCGCCGAGCGTGCCGGGCCGGACGCCGATCTTGGCGAAAGCCGCGCGCACCTCGGCACTCTGCAACGCGGCGGCGATCTCGCTCTCCCAGCGCCGGGCGGCGTCGCGCGGAAGGTCGGCGGGCGTGGAAAAGCCGAACCAGTTGGTGGCGACCACATCCTTGAAGCCGGCTTCCTGGAAAGTCGGAACGTCGGGCAGCGATGGCGATCTCTGATCCTCACTGACCGCGAGCGGTCGCATGCGTCCGGAATTGAAGTAGCCGATGGCCGTCGGCAGGCTTTCCATCAGCGCCACGATCTGGCCGCCCATGAGGTCGTTCATCGCCGGCGCCGAGCCGCGATAGGGAATGTGGGTGAACGGCATGCCGGCATTCAGCACCAGCAGCTGACCGACGAGATGGTTCATCGTGCCGTTACCGCCCGAGCCGTAGGTGATCTCACCCGGCTTGCTCTTCGCCAGCTCGACGAGCTGCTGGACGGTTGTGATGCTCGAGCCGCCATTGACGGCGAGCACACTCGGGAACGTGCCGACCAGATGGATGTGCGTGAAGTCGCCCAGTGGATCGTAGGGCACGTCCTTGTAGAGCACCGGTCCGATGCCGTGCGACGCCGCGCTCGACATCATGACCATGTGCGCATCGCCGCGCGCCTTGGCGACGATGTCGGCGCCCAGCAGGCCGCCCGCGCCTGGCTTGTTCTCGACGACGATCGGCTGGCCCAGCCGGCTACCGAAATACTCGGCCAGGGTTCGCGACAGGATGTCGGCTGCACCCGCCGGCGGGAAGTTGACGATCCAGCGGATCGGTCGCGACGGCCACGGCGTCTGCGCAGCAGCGATGCCGGGTGCCGCAAGCGTTGAGAGAATCGAGAAACGCCGGCGAGAGAGCATGAGAACGAGCCGATCCTTCGAAGACTAGGAAAGACAAGGTGCATACTGCAACATGCGGGCCACTCAACAGCAACGAGAGCCGGCGATGGAATTCGATCTTGTGATACGGAATGCGCGTCTCCCCGACAGCAAGCCGGACCAGCCTGCCGTCGACATCGGCGTAAAGGACGGGCGCATCGCGGCCATCGGCTCCAATCTGGGCGGCAACGCGCGCGAACAGGTGCAGGCAGACAGCCGCCTCGTCTGCTCGGGCTTCGTCGAGACCCACATCCATCTCGACAAGTCGTGCATCCTCGGGCGTTGCGAGCACGAGAAGAAGCGCTTCCCCCATCTGGCGATGGAGCGGGTCTCGGCCGTCAAGCACACCTTCACGGTCGAGGATGTGGCCGAACGGGCGGGCGGCACGCTGGAGAAGTGCATCTCGCACGGCGCCACGCGCATGCGCACCCATGTCGAGGTCGATCCCAAGGTCGGCCTGCGCGGCCTGGAAGGCGTCAAGGCGCTGATCGATCGCTACAAGTGGGCGATCGATCTCGAGATCTGCGTCATGCCGCAGGAGGGCCTGACCAACAATCCCGGCACCGACGAGCTCATGGTGGCGGCGCTCAAGAACGGCGCGACCGTCGTCGGCGCCGCCCCCAACTACGATACCGATCGTCCGGCGCAGATCCGCCGGGTCTTCGAGATGGCGCGCGAGTTCGACGTCGATATCGACATGCACCTGGACAGCGGCGCCTCGGCGGAGGAGCTCGACACGCTGCTGGTGTGCGAGCTCACCGAGAAGTACGGCTGGGGCGGACGGGTGGCGATCGGCCATGTCAGCAAGCTAGCGAGCATGCGCCAGCCCGACCTGGACAAGGTGGCCAAGCGCATGGCCGATGCCGGCGTCGCGCTCACGGTGCTGACGGCAACCGACCTCTATCTCGGCGGCCGTCACACCGACCACAACGTGCCGCGCAACGTCGTCGACGCCAATCGCCTCACCGAGCAGGGCGTCGTCTGCTCGATCGCGTCGAACAACATCCTCAATCCCTTCACCCCGTTCGGCGACGGCCAGTTGCTGCGGCAGGTGAACATGCAGGCAATCGTGACCCAGCGCGGCACCGACGCGGAGGTGCGCGCCGCCTGGGACATGACGACCTCGGCCGCCGCGCGGTTGATGCGGCTCAAGGACTACGGCATTGCCGTCGGCGCGCCGGCCGATCTCGTCGTGCTCGACGCGCCCGATCCGGTGACGGCGCTGCGCACCGTGGCGCCGGTGCTGATGGCCTACAAGCGCGGGCGGCGCACGGTGACGCGCGAGCCGGTGCGGCTGCACCGCCCGTAGCGCCCCAGAGTAGGTGTCGGAGTACCAACAGTGCCGCTGGAGATCAAAGTCGATCACGAGCGTCGCCTGGTGGAGGTGCAAGCGATCGGAGAGATCACCCCCCGCGAGCTTCTCGACTACCTTCACCGCATCGTGGTCGAGGAGGCGATACCGTATCAGAAGCTGTTCGATGCCAGCCGCTCGACATTCAATTTCACGGACGAGGAGGTGATGGAGGCGGCGGCGTGGCTGAGCGCCTACCGCGCTGCCAATCGCGGAGCGGTGGCGCTGATCGCCCGATCGGACGAGACGGTCGCCATGATGCGTCGCTACATGAATCTCGCCGGCGATTCGCCGCCGGCGCGGCTGTTCAGCAGCGTCGCTCGGGCGCGACGCTGGCTCGACACGATGGCAGCGCCGGCCGCAAAGCCCTTGAACGATTAGTGGCCGAGAAGCTTCAGGGCCGTGAAGACGGCCGTCTGGCCGACGATCAGCATCACGACCCATTTGAGCAGGTCGATCTTGTCGGCTTTCATCTCGCCTCGGAGGCCAGCAAGTCCGGCGCTGAGCTCGCCTCGGAGACCAGCCAGTCCGGCATTGAATTCGCCCCGGAGCCCAGCCAG
>JADHLS010000107.1 GCA_016780605.1 Reyranella sp. | reverse complement strand
GCATCTACTGGCAACGCAATCGCCTCTACCAGCTCTCGGTCACCGGCGGTCCCGGGATCGAGAACCAGCCCGATACGCGGCGCTTTTTCGCCTCCTTCGCGCTCGTAAGGTCGTAGTAAGCCGTCGCTGAATATGCCGGAGCCGTGCACGCGAACCCACAAAGCCAGAGAACGGCAGGGGATGGATGGCCCGGCTCGCCCGTAACACGGGGGTGACCTCGAAGCAGAGACTCGCCCCGAACCAGGAACTGCCGCCGCGACTCCGGCGCCGGCCGCGGCTGCGCTATGGCCTGATGGACCTGTTGGTCGTGGCGACCTGCTGCCTGGCCTTTGGCGCCGTCATCGCCGCCCGGCATGGCGAGGCCAAGACGCCGCCCTTCGACCAGATCGCGCAGGATCTCGGCACCACGCCGGAGGCCGTCAAGCAGGCGGCCGACCGCTTCGTGCCGCGCTCCCAGATCGGCCCGCCGACCGACACCCAGAAGCAGCAAATGGCGATCGCCCTCGACATCACCGTCGAGCAGCTCGAAGCGGTGATGGAGAAGTACCGGCCGGACCGGCTGCGCCAGCGCTAGTCTTCTCGTGCTCTTCTGGACCGCGCGCTTCCAGCGCGCTCATGAATCATGAGCGAGTCGGACCCTTCGACTTCGTTCAGGGCGGAGGCTCGCGGCCTGCCCTGAGCCTGCCGAAGGGTCCGGAAGATCATGACGCACCACTGGAGTGGCGCGCCGCCAGCACGCTATCCTCGCGCCAACGAGAAGGCGGAGGAAACGGATGATCGGTCGTCGCTATGCGACGGCGGCAGTGCTGGCGGCGCTGGTGCCGATGGGCAGTCGCGCGCAAGCCGCGTGGCCCAACAAACCCATCCGGCTGATCGTACCTTACGGTCCCGGCGGCTCGGCCGATCAGGTCGCGCGGCTCTACGGCGAGCGGCTGAGCGCGGCGCTGGGCCAGCAGGTGATCGTCGAGGACAAGCCCGGCGCCTCGGGCGGCGTCGGCGCGGCGATGGTCGCGAACGGTGCACCCGACGGCTACACCTTCCTGCTGGCGCCGACCGCGATCCTCGCCATAACGCCCGGCGTTCGCCAAGTGCCCTACAATCCCGACGACCTGGTCGCGGTCTGTCGCCTGTCGACGGCGCTGCTGCCCATCACCATCACCAATGCTCTGGGCGCCAAGAGCTGGCGCGAATTCGTGGCGCTGGCCAAGCAGAATCCGGGCAAGTACTGGTTCGGCTCGTCGGGGCTCGGCACCATCACCCACCTCACCGGCGAAGTGCTGACGCGCACTGCCGGCATCAAGATGCAGCACGCGCCCTACAAGACCATTGTCGATGCCACCGGTGACATCTTCGACGGCCGCATCCAGATGGTGTTCGATCCTTCCTTCGTGCCCTACGCCAAGGCCGGCAAGGTGCGCACGGTGCTGGTCGACGCCAAGGTGCGGCTGGCCGACCTGCCGGACGTGCCGACCGCGCAGGAAGTCGGGCTCGACCTGAAGGGCTTCGCCAACCGCGCCTGGTTCGGCCTGTTCGCGCCCAAGGGCTTGCCATCCGCCATCGCCGAGCGCATCTCCAGCGAGGTTGCGCGCATCGCCGCGACGCCCGACATGCAGGAGAAGCTCCTGCTGGTGGCGCAGTACGCTCATCACCAGTCGCCAGCCGACTTCACGCGCCAGGTCGCCGACGACAAGGCCTACTTCACTGCCCTGATCAAGGAGCTCGATATCAAGCTGGAGTAGTAGCGTCGCGTGGCATGCTTTGTGCTGCCATCACGGCCGAGAGGAGTCTCCGATGTCGAAATCCAGTCGTTTCCTGATCCGCACCGTCGCGATCTGCGGCGTTCTTGCCTCGGCCGCCGCCGCGCATGCGCAAGACACCAAGGTCGCTATTGGCATCTCGGGCTGGACGGGCTTCGCGCCGCTGACGCTTGCCAAGGAGGCCGGCATCTTCAAGGCCAATGGCCTCGACGTCACCATCCAGAAGATCCCGCAGAAGGACCGCCATCTCGCCATCGCCTCGGGCGACATCCAGTGCGCCGCCACCACTGCGGAAACGTGGATCGTGTGGAACGCGAACGGAGTCGCCACGACCCAGCTCTTCAAGATGGACCAGGGCATGGGCTCCGACGGCATCGTGGCGCGGCCGGCCATCGCCAAGGTCGCCGACCTCAAGGGCAAGACGGTCGCGGCATCGGCACCGGGTACCGCCCCGCACTTCTTCCTGGCGTCGGTCCTCAAGAAGAACGGCCTGTCGCTGAAGGACGTGACGCTGGTGACGCTGGAGCCCGCGCCCGCCGCCAACGCCTTCGTCGCCGGCACCGGCAACCTCGACGCGGCCGTCACCTATGAGCCCTATCTCGGGCTGGTGCGCGACAAGCCGGAATCGGGCAAGCTCATCGCCGATTCGCTGCAATACCCGATCGTGTTCGATACCTTCGGCTGCACGCCCAAGTTCATCAAGGAGAATCCCAAGGCGGTGAAGGCGCTGATCGAGAGCTACTTCCAGGCGCTCGACATGATCGCCAAGGACAAGACCAAGGCCTTCACCATCATGGGCGCCGACGTCAAGCAGACGGCCGAGCAGTTCGAGAAGTCTCAGTCCAAGCTCAAGTGGGCCGACCGCGAGGCCAACAAGAAGTTCTTCAACGGCGAGCTCCAGGCCTTCAACAAGGAGGCGGCGGCCCTGCTGCTGGAGATCGGCGTGATCAAGGCGCCACCCGCGAACATGGACACGCTGTTCGACACGTCCTTCCTGAACTGAGGACATGCCATCCCAACACACCTCCTCCCCTTCGCAGATGCCGCGAAGGGGAGGCGCCCGCGTCTTCGCGGGCGGAGGGGTCATGAGCACCAATGTTGATGCTCATGACCCCTCCGCCGGCGTAAGGCGCCGACACCTCCCCAGCTTCGCCGGGGAGGAGCGAAAGCGTCGATGAAGCTGCTCGTCCCAGTGACGCGCGAGCGGCGCATCGCGCTCGGCGTCGCCTTCTTCGTGGGCTTCGTTGCGCTGTGGTTCCTGCTGACCTGGAGTGGCGCCGTCCCCAGGCATTTCCTCGCCTCGCCCTGGCAGACCCTTCAGTCGGGCTGGGACCTGTTCGCGACCCAGGGCTTCGTCTACGACGTCGGCATGACGATCTGGCGTGTCGTCGGCGGCTTCGTGCTGGCAGCGCTGATCGGCGTGCCGCTCGGCATCGCCATGGGCGCCTACAAGCCGATCGAGGCGTTCTTCGAGCCGTTCGTCTCCTTCGCACGCTACCTGCCGGCGTCGGCCTTCATCCCGCTCCTGATCCTGTGGGTCGGTATCGGCGAGGCGCAGAAGCTCACCGTGATCTTCATCGGCTGCTTCTTCCAGCTCACGCTGATGGTCACCATGATCGTGAGCGGCACGCGCCGCGACCTCGTCGAGGCGGCCTATACGCTGGGCTGCAGCGACCGCGGCGTGGTCCGCCGCGTCCTGTTGCCGGGAGCGGCGCCCGAGATCGCCGAGGCGCTGCGCCAGGTGCTGGGGCTGGGCTGGACCTACATCATCGTCGCCGAATTGATCGGCGCCTCGTCGGGGATCGGCCACATGATCACCGACAGCCAGGCGCTGATGGCGACCGACCACATCATCGCCGGCATCGTGGTGATCGGCCTGGTCGGCCTGACGTCGGACCTCCTGTTCAAGAAGGCCAACCAGCGCCTGTTCGCCTGGAGCTTCCTGCGATGAGCCGGCTCTCGATCCGCCATGTCGGCAAGACCTTCCCCGGCCTGCGCCGCCACGCGGCGCCAACCGAGGCCCTGCGCCCGGTGAACCTCGACATCGCCGACAACGACTTCATCACCGTGCTGGGCCCGTCGGGCTGCGGCAAGTCCACATTGCTGCGGCTGGTCGCCGGCCTGGAAGAGCCTTCGACCGGCGAGATCCTGCTCGACGACGCGCCGATCAGCGGCCCCGGTGCCGACCGCGGCGTGGTCTTTCAGAGCTATACGCTGTTTCCCTGGCTGACCGTTCGCCAGAACATCTGCTTCGGCCTGCGCGAGAAGGGAATGGCGATGGCCGAGCAGCGCGACGTCGCCGACCGCTTCATTGCCCGCATGGGCCTCGGCGGCTTCGAGGATCACTATCCCAAGCAGCTCTCCGGCGGCATGCAGCAGCGTGTGGCGATCGCCCGCGCGCTCGCCAACGATCCCAAGATCCTGCTGCTCGATGAGCCGTTCGGCGCGCTGGACAACCAGACCAGGCTCCTGATGCAGGAGCTGCTGCTCGGCATCTGGGAGGCCGCCCGCACAACCGTGCTGTTCGTCACCCACGACATCGACGAAGCGATCTTCATGGCCAATCGCGTCGTGGTGTTCAGCGGCCGTCCGGGCCGCATCAAATGCGAGGTCGCGACCGACCTGCCACACCCCAGGCATTACACCATCAAGACCTCGCCCGAGTTCATGGCGCTGAAAGCCCGCCTTACCGAGGAGATCCGCGTCGAAGCGCTGGCAGCGCAGCGCTGACGCGTTATGGCTTGGGCTGTGCTGGCGCAGCTTCGGGAGACGCGGGTACAGCGACCGGCGTAGCTTGCGCCGGTGCGGATTGCTGCTTGGCCTTTGCATCGCGTTCGGCGGCATCCTGGGCGGCGCGTTGCTCGCGCGCCTTGGCATCGCGTTCGACCGCCGCCTTCTCCTCAGCGTCCTTCTGCGCCTTCTGTCCGCCTTTGCCGCCGACCACCGAGCCGATGACGGGGGTCGATCCGCGCGTCTCGTCGACCGGGGCGACGCCCGGCTGGGCGCCCTGGCCGGGTGAGGCCGAGGGCAGCGTCCCTGTCGGCGCGATGCTGCGATCGGCGCCGGGGCGCGCCCTGCCGACGGGCGCGCTGTCGCCGAACCAGCTGCAGCCGGCCAGCAACGCCAGGCTCGATAGGGCGAGCAGGCCGCGCCAATGACCTTTGTCCATCATGGCCCATTACCTCGCGGGATCATCAGATGTTGAGCAGCTTCAGCCCCTTTTCCTTCGCACAGGCGATCGCGTCCTCATAGCCCGCGTCGGCATGGCGCATCACGCCGGTAGCGGGATCGTTCCACAGCACGCGCTCGATGCGCTTGGCCGCCTCTGGCGTGCCGTCGCATACGATCACCATGCCGGCATGCTGCGAGAAGCCCATGCCGACACCGCCGCCGTGATGCAGCGACACCCAGGTGGCGCCCGAGGCGCAGTTCAGCAGGCCGTTCAGCAACGGCCAGTCCGACACCGCGTCCGAGCCGTCGCGCATGCTTTCGGTCTCGCGGTTGGGGCTGGCGACCGAGCCCGAATCGAGATGGTCGCGGCCGATGACGACCGGCGCCTTGAGCTCGCCCTTGGCCACCATCTCATTGAAGGCGAGCCCCAGGCGATGGCGGTCGCCCAGCCCGACCCAGCAGATGCGCGCCGGCAGGCCCTGGAACTTGATGCGCTCGCGCGCCATGTCGAGCCAGTTGTGCAGATGGCTGTTGCCCGGCATCAGCTCCTTCACCTTGGCGTCGGTGCGATAGATGTCCTCGGGATCGCCCGACAGCGCGGCCCAGCGGAACGGTCCGATGCCGCGGCAGAACAGCGGCCTGATGTAGGCCGGCACGAAGCCCGGGAAGGCGAAGGCGTCGGCCACGCCCTCCTCCAGCGCCATCTGGCGGATGTTGTTGCCGTAGTCGACAGTCGGCACGCCGAGCTTGTGGAACTCCAGCATGGCGCGCACGTGCCCCGCCATCGATTGCTTGGCCGCCTTGGCGACGGCATCGGGCGCACTGCCGCGCTTGGCTTCCCACTCCGCCAGCGTCCATCCCTTGGGCAGGTAGCCGTTGACCGGATCGTGCGCTGACGTCTGGTCGGTGAGGCAGTCGGGCCTGACGCCGCGGCGCAGCAGTTCGGGCAGCACGTCGGCCGCGTTGCCGAGAAGGCCGACCGACACCGGCTTCTTCTCCTTGGTCGCCTGGCCGATGATCGCCAGCGCCTCGTCGAGGTCCCGGGCCTGGCGATCGAGATAGCCGGTACGCAGGCGGAACTCGATGCTGCTCGGCCGGCATTCGACGGCGAGGCACGAGGCGCCGGCCATGGTGGCGGCGAGCGGCTGCGCGCCGCCCATGCCGCCCAGCCCCGCGGTCAGGATCCACCGGCCGCTCAAGTCGCCTCGATAGTGCTGGCGCGCCATCTCGACGAAGGTCTCGTAGGTGCCTTGCACGATGCCCTGGCTGCCGATGTAGATCCACGAGCCCGCCGTCATCTGGCCGAACATCATCAGGCCCTTGCGGTCGAGCTCGTTGAAATGCTCCCAGGTCGCCCAGCGCGGCACCAGGTTGGAGTTGGCGATCAGCACGCGCGGCGCGTCGGCGTGGGTGCGGAAGATGCCGACCGGCTTGCCCGACTGCACCAGCAGCGTCTCGTCGGCCTCGAGATCGCGCAGCGCGGCGACGATGCGGTCGAAGCTCTGCCAGTCGCGCGCGGCGCGGCCGATGCCGCCATAGACCACCAGCTCGCCCGGCTTCTCGGCGACCTCGGGATCGAGGTTGTTCATCAGCATGCGCAGCGGCGCCTCCGTCAGCCAGCTCTTGGCTGAGCGTTCGGTCCCGCGCGGCGCGCGGACGGTGCGGGCATTGTCGATACGCGTGGTCATGGAGCACTCCGGTCGAAGGTCGGCAGGATATCAGCGTCGATCGCATCGATCAGCGCGCCGCGACCGACGAGGTCCGACGCGCGTGCGAGATCGGGCTGGAAGTGGCGGTCGTCGTCGAGATGCGGCACGTGTCGGCGTACCAGCGCGCGCACGCGCTCGAGCATGGGGCTGGAGGTGAGCGGATGATGGAAGTCGCAGCCCTGCGCTGCGGCCAGAAGCTCGATGCCGACGATCGACCGGCAATTATCCGCCATCTCCAACAGGCGGCGCGCGCCGTGCGCGGCCATCGAGACGTGATCCTCCTGGTTGGCCGAGGTCGGGATCGAATCGATGCTGGCCGGATGGGCGCGCTGCTTGTTCTCGGCGACGAGGGCGGCCGCCGTGACCTGGGGGGTCATGAAGCCGGAGTTGAGGCCGGGCCGCGGCGTCAGGAACGCCGGCAAGCCCGACAGTGCGGGATCGACCAGCATGGCGATGCGCCGCTCGGCGAGCGAGCCGATCTCGCATAGCGCCAGCGCCATGATGTCGGCGGCGAAGGCCACGGGCTCGGCGTGGAAGTTGCCGCCTGACAGGGCTTCGCCCGTCTCGGCAAAGATCAATGGATTGTCAGTGACGCCGTTGGCCTCGGTCTCAAGCGTCATCGCCGCGTGGCGCAGGATGTCGAGCGCGGCGCCCATCACCTGCGGCTGGCAGCGCAAACAGTACGGATCCTGGACGCGCTCGTCGCCGATCAGATGCGAGACGCGAATGGCGGAGCCCTCCATCAGCCGGCGCAAGGCGCTGGCGGCCTCGGCCTGGCCGGCATGGCGACGCAGTGCGTGGATGCGCGGATCGAACGGCGCATCGGAGCCGCGGGCGGCGTCGGTCGACAGCGCGCCGGTCACCAGGGCCGAGCCGAACAGCAGCTCGGTCTCGAACAGGGCGGCGAGCGCGTAGGCCGTCGAGAACTGCGTGCCGTTCAGCAGCGCCAGCCCCTCCTTGGCGCCCAGCACAAGCGGCGACAGGCCGACCTCGGCGAGCGCGCGGCCGGCGGGCACCACGGCGCCGTCGATGAAGAAGGATCCGACGCCGAGCAGCGTCGCCGACATGTGGGCAAGTGGCGCGAGATCGCCCGACGCGCCGACCGAACCCTGGCTCGGCACCAGCGGCGTCAGGCCCTTGTCCAGCAGCGCCTCGAGCAGGCGCACCGTCTCGCTGCGCACGCCGGACGCGCCCTGCGCCAGGCTGGCGAGCTTCAGCGCCATCATCAAGCGCGCGACGGGAACCGGCATCGGCGGGCCGACGCCGGCGGCGTGCGACAGCACGATGTTGCGCTGCAGCTTCTCGAGGTCGGCCGCATCGATGCGCACGCTGGCGAGCTTTCCGAAGCCGGTGTTGATGCCATAGACCGGCTCGCCCCTGGCGAGGATGGTCGAGACGGCGCGCGCCGACCGCTCAATCACGCCGTAGCTCGCCGGCTCGAGGGTGACCTCAGCGCCCCGATAAACCTCGCGCCAGACGGCCAGCGGCACGGCGCCGGGCGCCAGCAGGATGGAACTCATGGGCCGATGGTAGCCAAGGAAAAACTAGAGAACACCCGGTCCTTTGTGTGAAAGTGCGCGGCGTCGGGAAAACGGGAAGCGAGCATGGCCAAGAAGAAATCGACGACAGGGTCGGGCAAAGGCAGGAAGCCGACGCGAAAAGCCGCCAAGGCAAAGAAGCCAGCCGCGCGCAAGCCGGCGGCCAAGAAGAAGGCGGCGGCCCCCAAGCCCGTCGCGCGGCCCGCGCTGCGTCGTCCGGTCAAGAACCGCGCGTCGGTGACGCGCATGCCGTCGGCACGGCCGGCGCTGCACAAGGCGCCTCACCTGTCGGCCAACATCTACGAACGCGACCTCGACAAGACGCCGGCCAACTACGCAGCCCTGACGCCGCTGCAGTTCATCGAGCGCAGCGCCGCCGTCTATCCCGACAGCATCGCCTTGATCCACGGCGCGCGGCGCCAGAGCTGGGCCGAGACCTATCAGCGCTGCAAGAGGCTCGCCTCGGCGCTGGAGAAGGTCGGCATCGGCATCGGCGACACCGTTGCCATCATGGCGCCCAACATCCCCGAGATGTACGAGGCGCATTTCGCCGTGCCGATGACCGGCGGCGTGCTCAACTCGCTGAACACGCGGCTCGATGCGGCGATGATCGCCTTCATCCTCGACCACAGCGAGACCAAGGTGCTGCTGGTCGACCGCGAGTTCCATCGCGTCGTGACCGAGGCGCTGGCGATCGCCAAGGTCCAGCCGCTGGTGGTCGATATCGACGACCCCCTGTGCGAGGACCGCGCCCAGATCGGCGACACGACCTACGAAGAATTTCTGGTCACCGGCGAGAGCGACTACGCTTGGAAATATCCGGCCGACGAATGGAACGCGATCTCGCTCAACTACACCTCGGGCACGACGGGCAACCCGAAGGGCGTGGTCTACAGCCATCGCGGCGCGGCGCTGTCGGCCTACGGCAATGCCACGCAATGGGCGATGGGCGTCCATCCGGTCTATCTCTGGACGCTGCCGATGTTCCATTGCAACGGCTGGTGCTTCCCCTGGACCTTGGCCCTGGTCGCCGGCACCTCGGTCTGCCTGCGCCGCGTCAACGCCAAGGCGATCTACGACTCCCTGGTGGCGCACAACGTGACGCACATGTGCGGCGCGCCGATCGTCATGCAGTTCATCATCAACGCCACGCCGGCCGAGCGCCAGCCGCTCGGCCGGCGCGTCGAGTTCATGACCGCCGCGGCACCGCCGCCCGCCGCCGTGCTGGAGGCGCTGGAGAAGGAGAACTTCCGCGTCACCCACGTCTATGGCCTCACCGAGGTCTACGGGCCGGCCACGATCTGCTCCTGGCATGACGAATGGGATGAACGGCCGAGCCATGAGCGTGCTCAGCTCAAGGCGCGGCAGGGCGTGCGCTATGCCGCCGAGGATGGCGTCACCGTGATGGATCCAACGACCATGAAGGAGGTGCCGCGCGACGGCGCCACCATGGGCGAGGTGATGTTCCGCGGCAATCTCACCATGAAGGGCTACCTCAAGAACCCCAAGGCGACGCGCGAGGCGTTCGAGCACGGCTGGTTCCACTCGGGCGACCTCGGCGTGCTGCACGAGGACGGCTACATCGAGCTGCGCGACCGTTCCAAGGACATCATCATCTCGGGCGGCGAGAACATCTCGACCATCGAGGTCGAGGGCGTGATCATCGAGCATCCCGCGGTCGCCAATGTCGCCGTCGTCGCCAAGCCCGACGAGAAGTGGGGCGAGACGCCCTGCGCCTTCGTCGTGCTGAAGCCCGGCGCCGCCGCCACCGCCGACGACATCATCGCCCATTGCCGCGCCCACCTCGCCTCCTACAAGTGCCCGCGCTACATCGTCTTCCGCGACCTGCCCATGACCTCGACCGGCAAGGTCCAGAAGTTCGTCCTGCGCGACTGGGCGAAAGAGGTCTAGCGGGGAGCGCGCCAGCCTCCGGCCCGCTGAAATTGAAATCATCGCGTCGCCATAATCGGCCGGCTATTTTCGGGGCGGAATGGCCGGCCAGACCACGTTGATCGCGACGACGCGGAGCGGCGTGCGCCCCCTGGGGGTGCGCGGCGAGCCGCTGCACAACGCCGCCCCGCAACTGCGCCGGGTGGTGCGCCGCCGGCTGGGCGACGAGGCGGCGGGGCTGCTGGCCGATCCGCAGCTGCACGAGGACGGCAAGGCGATCGACTGGTACGCCGACTGGCAGGGCCCAGTGCAGCCGCTGTCGGCGCTCGATACCGAACGCCGCGCCGAGGCCCTGCAAACGGTCGAGCGCGGGCTGGCCGACATCCGCCGCCTTGGCGACACGCGGGCCGGCGCCGGCGCGCGCGAGGACATGGGCGTGGTCGGGCTGTCGCTGCAGCTCGCCGCCCGG
>JADHLS010000106.1 GCA_016780605.1 Reyranella sp. | reverse complement strand
CCCCTTGCGACGACGCGGAGCTGGGCGCCGTTCGGCGGTGACTTCGACCAGGTCTTCAATCGGATGACGCGAGGCTGGCCCTTCAACTGGGGCGACGTTCTGCCCAGCCGGGAGCCGCAGGCGCTTCGAGCGTTCGAGCACGTGCCCAAGGTCGAGGTGAAGGAAAACGGGAAGTCGTACAACGTCTCCGTCGAGCTGCCCGGATCGGACGAAAAGGACGTGAAGGTGCAGGTCGATGACGATGTGCTGACCATCTCGGGCGAAAAGAAGGTCGAGCACTCGGACGACAAGACCCACTATTCGGAACGCAGCTATGGGTCCTTCACCCGCGCCTTCACCTTGCCGGCCGATGCCGATCGCAACGGCATCTCGGCCAAGTTCGCCAAGGGCGTGCTGACGCTGGAAATCGCCAAGACGGCGAACCCGCCGGCACAGGTCAAGGAGGTCGCCATCAAGGCCGCCTGACGTGCCGATGCCCGTGCCGCCTGGCCACCAGATGCCACGCGGCACGGGCACCAATCGTAGATGGCGGGCATCCAGATACGGGGACCAACCATGCCCTACCCGTCCAACGCGGAGTTGCCGCCTTCGGTTCGCCGGCACCTGCCGCGGAGAGCCCAGGATCTCTATCGCGAAGCCTTCAACCACGCCTGGGGCACCTACGCGGACAATCGCAGACGCGAGGAGATTGCTCATCGTGTCGCCTGGGCGGCCGTGAAGCGGCAGTACCACAAGGGCCCGGACGGCAACTGGGAGGGTAATGCGCCATGAGCTACAGAACCCTGATGACCGTGCCCACGCTCGGTCGCAGCAACGCGCCCTTGATGGAGGCGACGGCATCCCTGGCTCGGAGGCACGATGCCAGCATTCTGGGTCTCGCCGGTTGTCGCCCGATCCAATGCGTCTGCCGCGACTACGCCATCCCGGCGGGCGCATTCGAAGAGGACCGCAAGCAGATCGAACGTCAGGTCAAGAATGCCGAGCTGGAATTCCGAAACGCCATGGCGGGGCTGAACCGTGGCGTCGACTGGACAGCCCGTACGTGCCTGGAGCCGCTGGCAGCCCTTGTCGCCGAGCAAGCCGTTGCCGCCGATCTCATCGTCGTGCCGCTTGACGGAGGTCCGGACGCGGTCGACGAAACGCGCCAGGTTGACCTTTGCGACCTTGTCATGCGCGCAGGACGTCCGGTGCTGCTGGTGCCCGCAGCACAGCCATCAGGTGCGTTCGAGCGCGTCCTGGTCGCCTGGAAAGACACCCGCGAGGCCCGCCGGGCCATCGCCGATGCCCTGCCCATCCTGGCAAAGGCGACGGCATTGACGGTGGTCGCCATCGAGGACGGCGGGGACACCGCGGCGGCGCGCACCAGCGTCGCTCGAGTTCAGGCATGGCTGGGCCGCCACGGTATTGCGGCGCAAACCAAGGTCGTCCCGGCGACGCAGGCGAACGGCCCGCAACTCGCCGGCATCTCGCGCGAGACGCGTGCAGATCTGATCGTTGCGGGCGCTTTTGCCTACAGCCGTCAGGGCCGATGGATCCTGGGCGGCATCACCAGTGAACTGTTGGGCGGCACCCAATGCGCACTGCTGTCTCACTAGCGCCACCAGACCATGGGCCGATTTGACCCAGATCATTTGTGCCGCCGCCGCAAGTCCTAGGGTGCCCGGCGACCTAGATCGAGGAGACCGTGATGTCCTACAAGCACGTCATGTTCCGTTCCGCCGCACGGGAAAAGGTGCTGCGGGGCGCCGGTCAGCTCGCCGACGCCGTACGCGTCACACTCGGGCCCAAGTCGAAGTCGGTATTGATCCAAAGGAAGTGGGGTGCGCCGCTGGTCTGCAACGACGGCGTCACCATTGCCAAGGAGTTCCAGCTCAAGGATGCCGAGGAAAATCTCGGCGCGCAGATGCTGCGGCAGGCGGCAGAACGTACTGGCGACGTGGTCGGCGACGGCACGTCGGGCTCGACCGTCCTTGCCCATGCGATCTTCGCCGACGGCGTGCGCAACGTCGTGGCCGGAGCGAGCGCCATCGACCTGAAGCGCGGCCTGGAGCGCGCCGCGAAGGTGGCGACCGACACTTTGAAGGCGATGTCAAAGCCGGTCAGCACACGCAAGGAGAAGGCGCAGGTCGCGGCGATTTCGGCGCACAACGACAGCGCCATCGGCGAGATGGTCGCCGATGCCATGGAGAAGGTCGGCAATGACGGCGTGATCACGGTCGAGGAATCCAAGACCACGGAGACGGTGCTGGAGGTGGTCGAGGGGATGCAGTTCGATCGCGGCTTCATCTCCCCCTACTTCATCACCAATCCCGAACGCATGGAGGCCGTGCTCGAGGATGCCCGCTTGCTGCTCTGCGATCACAAGATCGCCGCGCTAAAGGATTTGATCCCGCTGCTCGAACAGGTCGCCAAGGCGGCGCGGCCCCTGCTGGTGATCGCCGAAGACGTCGAGGGCGAGGCGTTGGCGACGCTGATCGTCAACCAGTTGCGCGGCGTGCTGAAGAGCTGCGCCGTCAAGGCGCCGGGCTTTGGTGACCGGCGCAAGGCTATGCTGCAAGACATTGCGGTCCTCACGGGAGGGCAGGTCATATCGGAGGAGCTCGGCCTCAAGGTCGAGGGCGTCCAGACCGTCAACCTTGGAATCGCCAAGCGCGTCGTGGTCGACAAGGACACGACAACCATCATTGGCGGCGGCGGCGACAAGGCGGCCATTGATGGCCGGACCGCGGCGATCCGGCGGGAAATCGAGGATTCGACCAGTGACTACGACAAGGAGAAGCTGCGCGAGCGGCTGGCGAAGCTGTCCGGCGGCGTCGCGGTTATCCGCGTCGGCGCCCCGGCCGAATCGGAGATGAAAGCCAAGAAGGAAGCGCTCGACGACGCCATCAGCGCGACCAAGGCCGCGGTCGCCGAGGGCATCGTCCCCGGCGGCGGACTTGCGCTGCTGAAGTGTACCGACGCGGTGGCCCGCGAGGAGGCCCGCACCGAAGGCGACGAACGCACCGGCATCCAGGTGCTGAAGCGTGCCCTCGAGGCGCCGGCTCGCCAAATCGCCGAGAACTCCGCCACCGACGGCGGCGTGGTGGTGGCGCGCATGCTCGAGGGCAAAGGCAATTACGGCTTCGACGCCGCACTCAAGCGCTACGTCGATCTGGTGGAAGCCGGCATCATCGATCCCACGAAGGTCGTCCGCATTGCGCTGGAGAACGCCGTCTCGGTGGCGAGCGTGCTGTTGCTGAGCGAGGCTACGATGACCGAGGTCGAAGAGGAAACGCACTCCGCGAAGGAGGAACAACAGTTACCGGCTTTGTAGACTACGGCAATGCGTTTCTAACGACGATGTGATCCTCGACTGCCGAGACCCCGGGCGCGGCCCAGGCGGCTTGTTCGGCGATCGAGCGCTCATGCCATGCGGGCACATGCCCTTCGAGAGTGACCTTTCCGCCGTCGACGGTGACCTTGATGCCTTCCGCATCGAGTTGAGCGTTGCGCTGTAGCGCTTCCTCAATGCGATGCTTGACGTCGCCAGCGTGGGCGCTGGACCGGACGGTGATACGGTTGGTCACGCCCGTGACGCCCGAGAGCTTACGCACCGCCGCTTCGGCGCCTTCCTTCTGATAGTGCCACTGGACCTCGCCGGAAAGTGTAATCCAGCCGTTCTCGACCTTGAGCTTGACCTTGTCGCCCGGCACCGTCGTATCCCAGGCAATGATCTTCAATGCGCGTCTCGCGATTTGGTCGTCATCGCGCTTTTGGTTGTGGGCAAGCCGCACCTGAAGCTCCTGGGCGACGGCCTTAACCCCCTTGATTCTGGCGACGACCTGCTCAGCAGTGGCTCGCTCGGCGTAGCTGCGTACGTACCCGGTGAGCGTGACGACGCCATCCTCGACCAGCACGCCGATATGCGCACCGTCGAGCGCCGGTTCCCATTCGAGTTCGTCGAGGATGTGCTGGCGCAACGCAAGGTCGCTGCTCATGAAGTTCCTCCTGTGATCGACGATTGGATCCGGTGCCCGAAGGGTGAGCCGACGGTTCGAACGTGTATTTGAGCCAGGTCAAGAACTGCGCCCGGCGTGAACAAGCAACCAGCGCGACACCGTTTCCTTGAAACAGATCAAGGCCGCTCATTGCCTGGGCGATTAGCTGAACTGGCAGACTGCGGAGAAGGATGCCATGCCCCGGCGCATCGTGACGTTGACGGTCAACCCTGCCGTAGATCTGGCGACGACCGCAAAATCCGTCCAACCCGGTCACAAGATCCGGACCTTCGACGAGCGATACGACCCGGGCGGCGGTGGCATCAACGTCGCCAAGGTCATCTCCGAGTTAGGTGGGCAAACGTTGGCCCTCTTCGCCTCGGGTGGCGTTACGGGGCGATTCGTCGAGGAGATGCTGACAGCAGCGAAAGTCCCATGGCACGCCGTCCCGATACGCAATGCTTGCCGGGTTTGCGTGACCGTTCATGACCAATCGAAGGGGCTGGAGTACCGTTTCGTCCCGGCGGGCCCGCAGCTCACGGAGTCGGACTGCGCGAACATCGTCGCTGCCCTCCGCGAGGTCGACGCAGATTGGGTTGTTGCGAGCGGAAGCCTGGCTCCCGGCGTGCCGCCAGAGTTCTACAGCCAGGTGGCAAGAATGGTCATCGGACGAGGCGCGAAGTTCGCCTTGGACACCTCCGGGCAGGCGCTCAAAGCGTCGCTGGGGCAAGGCATTTCGCTGCTGAAGCCGAGCCTCTCCGAATTCGCATCGGTTGTCGGTCAGGAAGTGCGTGACCTTCCTGGACAAATGGAGCAGGCAAAGCGCGTGGTCCAATCCGGTGCAGCCGACATGATCGCCCTGACACTGGGTGCCGACGGTGCGATCCTCGCCACCGTGGACGAGGTGGTCCATGCGCCTGCCATTCCGGTCTCGGAAAAGACCGGGGTTGGCGCGGGCGACAGTTTTCTTGCCGGCCTGGTATTCGGTCTCGCCGAGCGACGCCCGCCGCGGGATGCCCTCCGGTTAGCGCTCGCCTGCGGCGCCGCAGCAGTCCAAAGCATTGGCACCGCAGCCGTTCGACGCACTGTCGTCGATGCTCTTCTTGTTGACCCGCCAGAGGTCGCTGCGGCGCGTCATCCGCGGCCCTGACTTGACCTGAGTCAAAGCTCGCCGATCGCGAACAGGTCATTCTGGCAACGTGCTGTCGCCGTTAGCAGCGTCGTGGCTGCCCAGTTGGAACATTCCAAAGGCGTCTTAACCGTGTTCAGCTGGTTCATACGCATTCTTATGATCGTCGCAGGCGCCATGGCTGAGTGGCTGATCGCCCGTGGCTCGCCGAGGTTCCAGCTTGTTGAGCTCGGCATGAGCTTTTTCCTGGTCCTTCTCATGCTCCACGTCGCAGCCTTCTGGCCTGCACGCTGGTCGGAATATCTCAACAGCATGTACAGGAAGTGGCGGTGATGCCGAGTGCGCTTCGCGAGCTGCACGCGTCGGCCATTTGCGCCAAATCAATCAGGTCATCTCCTTGCATGGGTAGTGTTTGATTACGCATAGGGAGAACCAGATGATCAGCTCACAACCAGGAGCCCCGGCGATAGAGCCGATTTCCATGCGCCGCCCTTTGCGCCGCGATTTCGTGTGGGGTGTGTCAACATCGAGCTATCAGATCGAGGGTGCGGCTCAGGTCGACGGGCGCGGTCCCAGCATCTGGGACGGCTTCTGTCGCGAGCCCGGCCGGATCGCCAACGGCGACACCGGCGACCAGGCCTGCGACCACTATCACCGATATCGCGAGGACATCGCGCTGATGCAGTCTATCGGCGTAAATGCCTATCGCTTCTCCACCGCGTGGCCGAGAGTGCTGCCGAAGGGGCGCGGCGCGGCCAACGAGGCGGGCCTCGCCTTCTATGACCGTCTGGTGGACGGCTTGCTGGAGGCCCACATCGAGCCGTGGGTGTGCTTGTATCATTGGGACCTGCCGCAGGCGCTGCAGGATCTCGGTGGCTGGACGAACCGCGACAGTGCCGAGTGGTTTGCCGACTATGCCCGCCTGATCGCTGGCCGGCTCGGCGACCGCGTGAAGCGATTCGCGACCTTCAACGAACCGTCCGTGTTCACGATCTTTGGCTACTCGGCCGGCGGCCAGCCGCCCGGGACAAAGGAATTGGAGTCGTTCTATGCGACCATCCATCACGTCAACCTTGCACACGGTGCCGCCGTCGATGCGCTGAGAGGGGTTGCCGGTGCTTCCATTGGCGTCATCCACAACATGCAACCCGCCCGGCCAGCCCATCCGACTCCGGCGGATGGCAAAGCTGCTGCCATTCTGGACGACATCTGGAACAGAGCCTTTCCCGACCCGCAAATCATCGGTGATTATCCAGCGTCGCTGCGGGCCGGCATCGATCTGCATCGCCGTGAGGGCGACATGGAGCGCATCTGCCGGCCGATCGACTGGCTGGGCGTCAACCACTACTCGCCTATCTATGCCAAGGCGGAGGGTGCCTCGCCGCTGGGCTTTGCCTGGGCGGAAGTGCCAGCCGACGCGCCGCGGTCGCCGATCGGTTGGCAGGTCGATCCCGAGGCCTTTCGCGACACGCTGCTGGATGCCCATGACCGCTACGGGCTGCCCATCTACGTGACCGAGAACGGCGCCGGCGCTGCGGAAAAGCTCGATGCCGCCGGCGGGGTCAACGATGTCGAGCGTATCGATTATCTTTCGCGATACATCGAGGCCATGCGCGAGGCCGCGGAAAAAGGCGCAGATGTTCGCGGCTATTTCGTGTGGTCGCTGCTCGACAATTTCGAATGGGGTGCCGGATATACGAACCGCTTTGGCCTGGTTTTCGTCGACTATGCGACGCAGAAGCGGGTCCCCAAGGCCTCGGCTCGCTGGTACGCCGCCACGATCAAGGCACATGCGGCGCAGGCCACGTCATGAGCGGATGCCTCCTTGCCGACATCGGCGGCACCAAGGCCCGGTTCGCGGTGTTCCGCGAATCGCAATTGGGCTGCATCGAAACCTTGGCGACGCGCGACTACCCCCATGCCATCGATGCCATTCGTCTCTTCCTTGGCCGACACCACAATAATGACATCGACAGAGCCGTGATTGCCGCCGCGGGCCCGGTCAAGGATGGCCGCTGCAAGCTCACCAACGCGTCCTGGATCCTGGACAGTTCACAGATTGCCCAAGACCGCGGATTGCGCATGGTGAAGGTCGTGAACGACCTCGAAGCGCTCGCTATGGCGGTTCCCCACTTCGTCCCGTCGGATGTCGCCGCCATCGGAGGCGGCCACGAGGTAGCGTCGGAACCGGTCGCCGTGATTGCCCCCGGTACCGGCCTGGGCATGGCATGCTTCGTGCCCGGAAGCGAGCGCGTGATCGCCAGCGAAGGTGGACATGCCACCCTCGCCAGCACGACGGATGACGAAGCAGAAATCATTCAGCTCCTGCGTCGCCGTTACGGTCATGTCTCTGCCGAACGCGTCCTGTCGGGAGGTGGCTTGGTCAACCTGCACGACGCGTTGGCCAGCCCCCAAACTCTACCTCCAATCCCGTCGTCCGAAGAGATTGTCCGAAGTGCGATCGATGGCCGTTCAGAGACGGCTCGGCGAGCTCTCGACATGTTCTGCGCCTTCCTGGGCTCGGTTGCGGGCAACGCGGCCCTGACCTTCGGCGCCGGTGGCGGCGTGTTGATTGCCGGCGGCATTGCGCCCCGCATCGTCGACTATTTGCGCAGGTCAGCCTTCCGCCAGCGGTTCGAGGGCAAAGGACGGCTGCAGAGCTACCTGGCACACGTTCCGACCCGGATCGTGACCCGCCCGGAGCCGACGTTCCTCGGTTTGGTAGCGCTCGCCCGCCTCGCCGGCGGCGAAATGCGCACCTGATACTGGCCGCTGCCATGGACGTGGACGACGAAGTACCGACGGTTGGAGCCAAGCCATTGCGGCGGTTTTGGCGCACGGCGTTCGGCTTCTGGAGTGGCCGCGGTGCCTGGATTCCATGGGCGCTGATCGGGCTGTTGATCGTCTGCGTGGTCTTGCAGCTTCTCGTGCAGTATCGCCTGAACCTGTGGAACCGCGATTTCTTCAACGCCCTCGAGCGGCGCGACAGCAAGGACATCCTGCAGCAGGCGTATCTGCTGCCCGCGCTGGTGGCGAGCAGCGTCGTCCTGGCCGCCACGGCGGTATGGGGGCGCATGTCGTTCCAGTGGCGCTGGCGCGAATGGCTGACGGCCAGCCTTCTTGATCTCTGGCTCTCAAACGACAATTTCCGGCGTCTCGATGCCGGACCTGGTGAGCCGCAATTCGCGGAGTACCGTATTGCCGAGGACGCTCGTGTCGCCACCGACGCGCCCATCGACCTCCTCGTCGGCTTGCTTGCATCAATCCTCACGGCGGCAACCTTTGTTGCCGTCCTGTGGACCATCGGCGGCTCGCTTGCCTTCAATGCGTTTGGCGTGAAAGTGGAGCTGCCTGGTTACCTGGTCTTTGCCAGCATCGGCTACGCCGCCATCACGACGAGCGCGATGATGGTGGTTGGCCGCAAGATGGCGCACGTCATAGAACGCCGGAACCAGGCCGAGTCGGAGCTGAAGTTCGCGGTGGCGCGCCTGCGCTCGAGCCCTCGCCCTCAGACCGCAGGCACGACCCAGAGTGCCCCGATCGGTTTCGCGGTATCGGAGGTCATGCGCCACTGGCGGCGCCTGCGCGATCAGCTTGTGCGCACCACACTGGTCTCTCATGCCAATACCCTCCTTGCTCCGCTGGTTGGGCTGATCCTGTGTGTGCCGCAGTACATCCACCACACCATGTCGCTCGGCGAAGTGACTCAAGCGGCGGCAGCGTTCGCAGCCGTCCAAGGCGCCTTCAACTGGCTGGTCGACAATTATCCGCGTCTTGCCGAATGGGCCTCTTCCGCCAGCCGTGTCGGGGTCCTCCTGTTCGGACTCGATGTGCTGCCGCCGATTGCACCGCGAGCCAATGTCAGCTGCGAGGCCTTGAAAAAACGCTGGCCGGCTTGAAAGTGGATTGGGCGCGGTGCCCGCTGCATAATTTCGCGCGGTCGGTTCGAAGGCAATGGATGGAGGGGAACATGGGAAGGCTGGACGGCAGGGTCGCGGCGGTGACCGGCGGAGCGTCGGGCATCGGCGAGGCGACGGTCCGACGTTTTGTCGCCGAGGGCGCAAGCGTGGCCTTCTGTGATCGCGACGGCGAGCGCGGCCAGCGCGTCGCGGCTGAGCTTTTAGCGGCCGGCGCCAAGATCGTCTTCACCCAGGCGGACGTCGGGACCGAGGCCGCCTGCCTCGCCTTCGTCAACGGCGCCGCGGAGAAGTTCGGGCGGCTCGACATCCTGGTCAACAACGCCGGCATCCGCAAATACGAGAAGATCGACGAGGCGAGCGCCGCGAGCTGGAGCGAGATCCTCAACGTCAACCTGATGAGCTACGCTTTCTGCGCCAAGGCGGCGGTTCCGCTGATGCGACGCGCCAGGGGCGGCGATAGGGGCGGCGCCATCGTCAACGTCGCCTCGGTTCGTTCCGTCGTCGCCGGCGGCGGCAACCTGCAGTACGACACCACCAAGGCCGCCATCGCGGGCCTGACACGGGGCCTCGCCGCCGACCACTCGCCCGAGGGTATTCGGGTGAACGCCGTCGGGCCGGGCCCGATTTTCACGCCCTTCCATCAGCGCCGCCTCGAAGCATCCGGCGAGTCGGTCGAGGAATACAACGCCAAAGCCGCGCAGGGCACCATGCTGAAGCGACCGGGCAAGGCCGAGGAAGTCGCCGCCGCGATCCTGTTCCTGGCCTCCGACGATGCCTCCTACGTCACCGGGACCCTGCTGTTCGTGGATGGCGGGATGACGGCGATGTGAGGATGGTCGTTTCGTCAAAAGCAGCGCACGCCTGCACGCCGGAAACTTACGCGTTCAGGGAAATGGCGCGCCCGAAGAGATTCGAACTCCTAACCTTCTGATCCGTAGTCAGATGCTCTATCCAGTTGAGCTACGGGCGCGTAGCCGGACGGCCTCGTCGAGGGGTCCGGCGAAGAGGGGCGCACCCTAGTGAAAGAGACCCGCCGATGCAAGCCGTGAGACGGCTGCGGCAGGCCGCCGCGCGCGGGGCTGCCGTGCCCTGGAGAGACCCGCCAAGCCCTTGGCCAGGGCCGTGAAATCGCCATAGCATGCCGGGCCATGGCTCTCCGCCTCGTCGTGCTTCTCGCCTTGATCCTCGGCCTTGCCGCGCCCGCCGGCGCCCAGGACGTGTCGGCGGCCGACCGCTCGGCCATCCGCGACGTCATCCAGTCCCAGGTCGAGGCCTTCCGCCGCGACGATGGCGAGGGCGCCTTCGGCTACGCCTCGCCCTCCATCCGCGGCATGTTCGGCACGCCCGAGATCTTCATGGACATGGTGCGGCGGGGCTACCAGCCGGTCTATCGCCCCCAGGCCTTCGAGTTCCGCGAGATCGTGACCCTGGACGGCCAGGTCACGCAGAAGGTCCATGTCGTCGGGCCCGATGGGCGCCCGGTGACGGCCTACTATCCGATGACGCAGCTGCCCGACGGCAGCTGGCGCATCAACGGCTGCTACCTGCAGG
>JADHLS010000105.1 GCA_016780605.1 Reyranella sp. | reverse complement strand
TGCAGCGAATCGCGGTCGTCGACGGTGGCGATCGCGGCGTTGTGGATGATGGTGGTCATTCGAAAAGGATGCCGACGCCGAGGCTCTCTGTCATCCTGAGCGCAGCGAAGGATCCCATGCCGATTGCAAGCGGCGATGAGGTCCTTCGCTGCGCTCAGGACGACAATCGAGGCTCCGAATCGCGGCGCGGCCCACCGCCGGTGGACAACAATGGTGCGATTCTTGCGACGTATTGAGCGGGCAGGTGCGGTCTTGCCCCGCACTGAGCGCCCGTCTCTGCAAGTGTCCAGTCCAGAGCGAAGGAGGTCGTCATGTGTGATTATTCGCTGGAAGCGTATCGTTCGCGACCTGCTGAAGAAGGCGAAAAGCTCACCCTCGAGCGTTTTCCCAGTGGCTCCATGGGGTTCACGGCCGGCGCGGTTTGCGACACCGCCGTCTGCGTGCCCGAGGGCAGTCATCTCCTGCTGCAGGGCATCGGCGATAGCGTCCGCGAGAGCTGTGGCGTCGGCGCCGTCGAGGAGGTCGTCATGACCCGCCTCGAGGGTGGCCTCTACAAGGATGCGGTGCGGTTCTCCAACGGCACGGAGATCCTCCTGCAAAGGCTCGATTGCGGCCTGGCGGCCGTCTTCGTCGGTGCGCCCGAGCACAGCGCTCCGCCTGCCGCCGAGCCGGTGGCCGAGGCGGTCGAGGCTTGATCGAGTAAGACAAGCGAAGTTCCTCCCCGTCGTGGTGTCCGCGATGGGGAGGTGCCTCTCATGTTCCTCTGGCCCGCCAGGGTGAGAGGTCAGGTCGGATGAGCCGTCCGCACGGCGGTGGGACGGCCCGAGAAATCGCGAAAAACCCAGCAAGAACCGAGGCTTGGCGTCGGCGCCACTTTGGATTCGTTGCCTGTTGATCTGGTATGGTGAGGGCCATGGAAACGTCGGCCATCACCAGCGGGCAGGCCTCCCCGGGCGGCTCAGCCGATCTCGATGTCCCCAAGCTCGACGTCATCGTGATCGGGGCGGGCGTTGCCGGCCTCTACCAGCTCTACCGCTTGCGCGAGCTCGGCCTCGAGGTGCGCGTCTACGAGGCGGGCACCGATGTTGGCGGCACCTGGTACTGGAACCGCTATCCCGGCGCGCGCTTCGATTCGGAGAGCTGGTCCTACGGCTACTCCTTCTCGCCCGAGGTGCTGCAGGAATGGGAATGGCCGGAGCACTTCGCCGCCCAGCCCGACACGCTGCGCTATCTCAATTTCGTCGCCGACAAGTTCGACCTGCGCCGCGACATCCGCTTCAGGAGCCGCCTGGTGGCGGCGCACTTCGACGACAAGACCGACCGGTGGACGGTGACCTTCGAGGACGGACACAAGGACAGCGCGCGGCTCTTGATCACCGCGCTCGGCCCGCTCTCCGCCTACACGCTGCCCAACATTCCCGGCCGCGAGACTTATCGCGGCCAGGCGTTCCATACCGCGCGCTGGCCGCGCGAGGGTGTGTCGCTCAAGGGCAAGCGCGTCGGCATCATCGGCACGGGCGCCACCGCCATCCAGTGCATCCAGACCATCGCCCGCGAGGTCGGCTCGCTCACCGTGTTCCAGCGCACGCCCAACTGGGCGGCGCCATTGCACAACCGGCGTATCACGCCGGAGGAGCAGCAGACGATCAAGGCGTCGTATGCCGAGATCTTCGAGCGCTGCCGGCAGACCAGCACGTGCTTCATCCACCAGACCGATCCGCGCAATGCGCTGGACGTTTCACCCGAGGAGCGCGAGGCGTTCTGGGAGAAGCTCTATTCCGAGCCCGGCTTCGGCATCTGGGTCGGCAACTTCGCCGACGTGCTGACCGACAAGAAAGCCAACGAGCTCGCGAGCGCCTTCATGGCGAAGAAGATCCGCGAGCGCGTGAAGGACCCGAAGGTCGCCGACAAGCTGATCCCAAAGGACCACGGCTTCGGCACGCGCCGCCTGCCGCTCGAATCGGGATACTTCGAGGTCTACAATCAGCCCAACGTGCGGCTGGTCGACATCAACGAGACGCCGATCGAGCGCATCACGGAGGGGGGCATCAGGACCAGCGCCGAGGACTTCGCCTTCGACGTGCTGATCTATGCCACCGGCTTCGATGGCGTCACCGGCCCCTACGATCGCATCGACATAAGGGGCCCCGGCGGCCGGCGGCTGAAGGACGACTGGCAGGGCATGCCAAGAACGTTCCTCGGCATGCTGGCCGACGGCTTTCCCAACATGCTGATGGTGCTGGGCCCGCACACCGCCCGCGGCAACATCCCGCGCAACATCGAGGAGATCGTCGACTGGCTATCGGGCCTCGTGCGCTTCATGAAAGAGCACGGTCATCGCCGCGTCGAGACGCGCCGTGCCGAGGTCGATCGCTGGGTCGCCGAGGTCGAGCAGGCGGTCGAGGGCCTGCTCTTCAACGAGGTCAACTCCTGGCAGACCGGCGTCAACCGCAACGTCGAGGGGCGGCAGGTGCGACGCATCCTGGGCTACTACGGCGGTGCGCTGGCATATCGCCGGCGCATCGAGGCGGTGGCGGTCGGCGGGTATCGCGAGCTGAGATTCGACTGACCTCAGAGCTTCGATCCGCCGTCGACCCGGAGGGTGTGGCCGCTGATCCATCGCGCATCTTCCGAGGCCAGGAAGGCGATGACGCCGCCGATGTCGTCCGGTTGGGCAAGACGTTTCAACGCCTGAAGTCCCAGCGTGTATTCCCGTCCCGCATCCGTCTTGGTGAAGCTGGACATGTCGGTTGCGACGACGCCCGGCGCCACCGCATTGACGCGGATGCCGCGCGCGCCGAGCGCGGCCGCGAAGTGCTTCACCAGGGTGTCGACGCCGCCTTTGGTGGCGGCATAGGCGGCGATCGTGCCCACGGCAGCGCGTGCCGCCAGTGACGACAGCAGGACGACGCTGGCGCCATTGCTCAAGATCGGAAGCAGCTGCTGGACGAGGAAGAACGGCGCGCGCAGGTTGACGGCGAACAGCCTGTCGAAATCCTCGACTGTGGTCTGCTCGATGGTCGCCGCCTTCGAGATGCCGGCGTTGGCGACCAGGATGTCCAGACGGTCGCCGACCACGGCACGTACCCGGCTTGCGAGCTTGTGTGGGCCGTCCGGTTGAGCGAGGTCGGCGGCCACGACATCGGCTTTTCCACCGGCGTCGCGGATATCGTTCGCAACCGATTCCGCTTCCTTGGCGCCGCTGCTGTAGTGGACCAGGACCTGCGCGCCTTCCGCGGCGAGAGCCAGCGCGCCGGCGCGACCCATGCCGCGCGAGGCGCCGGTGACGAGGGCGGATTTGCCTGACAGGCTTTTCATGGTTGTTCTCCGTGGCGAATCGCCAGTTGGTCAAAGGCTTGCAGATGGAGCGGCGTTCATGGCGATCACCGGCTGAGGCCGTGCGCGATGCCGAGCTTGTCGAGCAGCGCCTGCGGCTCGAAGTAAGCGACCCAGATGGATGCGATTTTGCCGTCCCGGATGGTCCAGCAGTCGACGATCTTGATGATCGCGTCGGTGCCTGCCACGCCTTGATTGATGGTTGCGTCCACGCGATTCGCCTCGGCGAGGACGCTGATATAGCTGAACCGCGCGAAATCGAACACGCTGGGCAGGGCGGACAGCACCTCGTCGCGGAAGCGCGCGGCGCCACTGTGGGTTCCTCCCCATGGAAGATAGTTCGGCGCCGTCCAGGTGAAGTCGGGGGTCAAATACCGCGCGAAGTCGGTGAGGTGCCCGTCGATCCCCAGTCGGTAGAAGATGTCCACCATCGCCTTGTTGCGTTCGTTCTCGGATTGGCCAGTCATGCGTGCCTCTACCATCATCCGGCCGTCTTGCCGCCGTCTGCCGTAAGCACCTGACCCGTCACGAACGACGCCTCGTCGGAAGCGAGGAAGAGCACCGCGCGCGCGATCTCTTCCGGCCGTCCCACGCGACCCAGCGGTACGCTCGCGCTCAATCCCGCCTTTCTTTCCGGCGTTCCGGTGAAGCGGTCGAGCATGCCGGTGTCGGTCGGTCCGGGCGCGACGGCATTGACCCGGATGGCCGAACCCGCTGCTTCGAGGGCGGCGGATCGTGTCAGCCCCTCGACGGCGTGCTTGCTCGCCGCATAGATCGACGCGCCTTTGGCGCCTTCATGACCGTAGGTCGAGGAGATGTTGACGATGCTGCCGCGGCCCTTTGCCTGCATGGCGCGCAGTTCGTGCTTCATGCTGAGCAGTGTGCCGAGCACGTTGGTGTCGAAGGTCGCGGCGTAGGTTTCAGCCGTCTGCTCGGTCACCGGGCCGGGCTTGCCTTCGGTGCCGGCACAATTGACGGCGACATCAAGGCCGCCGAACCGCTCGACGGTCCGGTCGACAAGACCGCGCACCTCATCCTCACGACGGACATCGGCCCGAATGAATTCTGCTTCGGCGCCCAGCGCCCGCAGCTCGGCGGCGACCTGCTGGCCGGCGTCCTCGCGGCGGCCTGCGACAACGACCCTGGCGCCCTCCTCGGCGAAAGCGAGCGCTATGGCGTGGCCTATGCCGGTCAGCGCGCCAGTGATCAAGACAACGGGGTTGGTCATGGTCAAATCCTCTGGGTACGCCGCAGTCGCTGTGGAGCGGCGATTGGTTCGAGATCCGGCGTACCAGCGGCGCCGACTGACGCTTAGGCGTTCGTGCCGCCGTCAACGGTGAGGCTGGTGCCGGTGATGTAGTCGGCCTCTGGTCCGGCAACGAAGGCCACCATGGCGGCGATGTCGTCCGCGCGGCCGTAGCGTTTCAACGCCGTGTTCTCGATTTGCGGCCTCGCCCAATCGCCGGTAGCGGGGTTCAGTTCGGTGTCGATCGGGCCGGGCTGGATATTGTTGACCGTAATCCCACGCGGGCCGACTTCGCGTGAGAGACCCTGGGTGAACATCTTCACCGCGCCTTTGGTGGCTGAATAGGCGGCCAAGCCCGGGGTGCCCATGCGCTCGCCGACGCATGAGCCGATATTGATGATGCGGCCGCCGCGCCGCAGATGCTTGAGCGCCGCTTGGGTGGCGATGAACACGCCGCGCAGGTTGAGGTCGATGACCCGATCCATCTCTTCCAATGTCGCCTCCTCGAAAGGCTTGGGAATGGCCGTGCCGGCGTTGTTGACCAGCACGTCGAGGCGGCCGTAGGCGGCGATAGTCGCCTCGACCGCGGAAGCAACGGCCTCGGCGTCGGTTGCATCCGCCCGCAAGGCGACGGCCTTCCCGCCGGAAGCCTCGATTGACTTGACCACTTCGGCGGCGGCGGCTGCGCCCCGCGCGTAGGTGATGGCCACGCTGGCCCCGTCGGCTGCCAGCCGCTTGGCGATTGCCGCACCGATGCCGCGTGAACCGCCGGTAACGAGCGCAGCCTTGTTGCTCAGGTTTGCCATGGGATGACCCCTTTCGAAGGATCAGGAGTTCAGGGAGACGAGAGAGGATCCGCCGGTCGCTCCAGACCGTCGTTAGCTTTCCAGGAACAGAGTGGCATGAGCCACGAAGAGGTCGGGGTATTGGTAGAAGGACCCGTGGTTCGAGTCCGGGTAGAGGATCAGCTGTGCGTTTGGCAGGGTCTGCTGGAGCACAAAAGAATTGTAGGTTGGGATGATCACATCGTTGCTGCCCTGTACCACCAGGGTCGGCTGGTGGATGGCCTTGAGGTAGTCGAGGTAGCCGTCGACCTCGAGATAGGCCAGGTACTCCCCGATCGCCGCGCGCTGAGCGTCGATTGTCTGCTGGCTGACCGGCGGATCGCGATCCCGGCGGCGCAGCTTGCGCTCGAGGAACGCCAGACCGGCGGCCTGGCTGGTGTCGGATGGCGTGAAGTGCACTTTCAACCACAGGTGCTCGGCGGGCTCGTAGGTCCTCGAGAAGATCGATGACGACTGGCTGGTCGACATGTCCGCACCGCGCGGACCCGTGCCCACCAGGATCAGCCTGCGGACGAGCTCGGGCGCCTGCAGCGCGATCTCCTGCGCGACCATGCCGCCGATCGAGAAGCCCAGAACATCAACTTCGCTCAGGCCCAGGACGCGGATGAAGGCGATGGCATTGGCGCCCATCTTTTGAAAGGTGGGCGGCGTCTCGCCGGAGCTCGCGGCAACGCCGGCATTGTCGAACAGAATCACCTGGCGCGTTCTGGCCAGGCCGTCGGTCACTGCCGGATCCCAATGATCGAGGGTTCCCTGAAAATGCTGATTGAAGACGATCGGGGCGCCGGAGGCCTTGCCGAAGCGCCGATAGGCGAAGCGGACGCCGTTGGCCTCGACGTACTGGGTCGGCGCTGTTTCATGTGTGTAGCTCGGCATTGTCGTCATCTTTCCGATACGACAGCGTCGCGTCCTTCGCGGATATCGGGCGCGCCGCCATCAGGCGTGCGCGATGCTCGCAGGCCGACTGGCTTCGGTCATGTGAGGGATTGGGATATCTTGTGAGGCCTGCGTGCCGGGCGTCGCAGGACGGCGCCTGAAGGCGATCAGGACCACTGGGCGATAAGTCGTCGCGCGCCGAGGAAGTCAGCGGTGTCGAAACCCTCGGTGAAGCGATCGCAGGTTGCCGCCAGAAGGCCGAGCGCCTGGGTACCGCGGCCGTCGCGGTGCCATAACCGGGCCAGGCTGGTAGCCGCCCTCAGTTCCCAGGACAGGGTCGACTGAGCGCGCGCCAGGTCGAGGGAGCGATGCAGCTTCGACTCGGCGGCCGCGGCCGCATCCGGCCCGCCGTGCCAGAGCAGCAATTCAGCGTTGACGCGGAGCACTTCAGGCAAGCTCCAGAGAGCATCGCCCACATCGTCGTCTGGCTGCGGCATTGCGATTGTCGGCGCTGATCCGAGCGCGATGATCTCCCGCGCCGTATGCAGGTCCACGCGTGGCTCGTACGACGATGCGATCAATGTTCCGCGTTCTCCGCTCTGTCGCAGTCGCAGGATCAACGCCCAGCATCGTCTCCACCGGTCGGCGGCGGCTCGGTTCACTGTTCGATCGAGGTAATGCTGAGCCTGCGCCAGATCGCCGATCCACAGCGACAGCGGGCAACCGGCGAAGCAGAGAACATAGTACATCGAAAACCAATGACCGGATTGTTCCGCTGTGCCGATCGCCTGCTGCAGCATGGCTGTCGCCCGATCGGGAAAGCCTTGCAGCCACAGGATGCGGGTCAGCATGGTCGCGGCAGTGGTCTCATGACCGACCTGGAACTCGCTGTTTGAGGAATTCCCGGTGCGACGCCCGGCCCGCAGCACGCGATCGGACAGTTCTCGAGCGGTGCTCTGGTTGCCAAGATGATGGTGAGTTAGCCCCAGGATCCTGTCACCCAGCAGCTTGGCGGCCTCATCGCCGGCTGCTTGAGCGAGCGTCGCGTACTTTTCCGCCAGCGCCAGCGCCTCGCGATACTGACCCCGCGCGCGCCGCGAGGCCCATAGACCCCAAAGCGCCTGCAACTGAACGGGCACGTCGCCCAATTCCTCGGCAAGCCCCAAGGCCCGGCGAAAGGCTCGCTCCAATCGGCCTGCCTCGCCTGCAGAATACCAGAGGGCATGGCCGAGCGCGGCTTGCAGACGCATCTCCATCGCCGTATCCGCATCTGGCGATCGCGCCAGAAGCTCGAGTGCGGACTCGACGCGGTCCCGATACTCCAGTGTCAGCGACAACTGAAACCACAGTCGCGCGGACGCAACGATCAGACGCAGCCCCAACGACGGGTCGCCAGCGCCGGAAAAACACCAATCGAGCGCTGCTCGAATGTCGTCGATCCGTCCGGCGTAGAGCCGCAACCATGCCTTTCCGGCATCCGCTTCCCAGTTGGTCGGCGCGGCCTCGATCAGCCTCAAGTGGTGGCAAGCATGCCTTCTTGAGATTTCCGGCCCTTCGCCGCTGCTCGCGCGCTTCTCGTTTGCATAGATGCGCGTCGATTCCAAAAGACGATATTGCACGACCTCGTCCGTGGAGCTCGCCGTCAACATCGACTTCGTGGCCAGGTTTGCCATCGCGTCCACGGCGTTCTCGACCGTGATAGTCGTTCCCTGCACGACCGCGAGGGCCGATTCCAACGTGAACATCGTCCGAAAGATCGCAATTCCCTGCAGCACCGACTGTTCAGCCGGCGATAGCAGGTGGTAGCTCCAGTCCAGAGTCGCCCGCAGCGTCTGATGGCGCGGCAATGCAAGCCGGCGTCCCTGCGTCAGCACCGCGAACATGTCGCTCAGACCGCGCGCAAGGCCGACAAGGCCAAAAAATTCGACGCGCGCTGCTGCCAGCTCGATGGCAAGCGGGATGCCGTCCAGGCGCCGGCAGATTTCCGCGGCGGCTGGTGCCAGAGTGTCGTCAAGCGAGAACCTGCCGAAGCCGGCGCTCGTGCGATCGACGAAGAGCTGAACGGCGGGATAGGTCATTGCCTCTTCGGCCGATATGCGGTCCTGGATCGGCGGGCACTCCAGCGGCATCAGCCGGTGCACGCGCTCCCCCTCTATTCGCAGGGGCTCGCGACTCGTGACCAGCACGTGTGTTCCGGCGGCATCTCGAATGATACGATCCGCCAACGCCGCCACGGCTTCGACAACTTGCTCGCAGTTGTCGAGAACGATGAGTGAGCGTCGGTCGTGCAGAAATTCGACGATGGCCGCTGTCGGATCATCGGCACGCTGTACGATGCCCAGTGCCGACGCCACGGCACTCAACACCAGTGTGGCGTCCTCGATCGGCGCCAAGTCGACAAAGGCCACCGCGTTTCCAAAGCCCGCGCGCAAGGCCTCGGCCATTGCGATCGCCAGGGTCGTCTTGCCGATACCCCCCGGGCCCGCAATGGTGACTAGCCGTCCGCGGGATAATTCGCGCGATATGACTTCAATATCGTCCGTGCGGCCGACGATCGCCGTTCTGCGCAGCGGCAGGCTCGGCGTGGCGTCGAACGATGCAGCGTTCGATCCTGGTGTTTCTGCTCGGTTCAACCGCTCGACGTGTGCCGCAAAACAATAGCCGCGTCCGGATACGTTCGTGATGTAAGGGGCATCCCGTTGATCGTCTGCAAGCGCCCTGCGGAGAGTCTTGATATGAAATCGCAGGCTGCTTTCGTTGACCGTCACGCCCCGCCAGACACTGTCGAGAATCTCGCGGTTCGAGACGATCTCGCCCGCGCGCTCGACGAGAACAAGCAGAAGATCGAGCGCACGGCTGCCGAGACGCACAGGTTTGCCGCCCTTCTCAAGGCGACGCTCAGCAGCGAACAGGCGGAAAGGGCCGAACGCGAACGTCGATAAGCTGCCGTCGAGCATCCTGGACCCTTCGCTGACAAACCGCACTGTGGCCTGTACCTGGACGGACACATCCTGCCGTTCCAATACGGGCACGCGATCTGGTCCATTGACGCTGGGAAATCTATCTCGGGGCCAACGGATGCGCCATCCTTTACAAAAGTGCGGGCTATTTGCTGGCATCGGGCAAGTCGGCCGATGGACGCCTTCAACCTGATTCAACGGCAGCAACGATTCATACAACTTAGGCTGCGCGCCACTCGCCCTGCTTGCTGTTGAATGTCGCATGCCGCTCTACTGGACGATCGATTCGCGGGCCAAGCTCGTCACCCTCGTGGCCGAAGGCGAAGTGTCCCTCGATGAGGCCGTGGCCTGCCTGGCCGCGGTCGAGGGCGCGAGCGCCACCCCTATCGCAAGCTGTTCGACGGCCGCACCGGCATCTCGTCGATGACCGACGCGGAGCTCCTGATGGTCGGCGCCGAGATCCGCGCCCATCATCGCCACGGCAAGGTCGGTGCGCTGGCTGTCGTTGCGCCGCCCGCGCGGACCGGCACAATCGGCCGCCTGCTGGGCATGTTCGCCGTGGCCGACCGGCCGATGAGACTGTTCGACGAACTCGCACCCGCGCAGCGCTGGCTCGACGAGCAGCCTTAGCCGGGGGCCCTGCCGGCGCCGCGTAACCGGACAATAGTTATTGACATTAACTTAAACTATTGTTATAGTAGCCTCGTCGTTGCGCTCTTTGACATCGTTTATCTGATTCCGGTTCCGACAAGGGGGCGCCTGTGCATGAGGGCGCCTCCTCTGGCGGATCACTGCTGCCTGACTACGCGTGGGATGACGGTAAAAGACGTCACCCAACCCCTCGAAGGGGGGTAGCGGAAAATGCGGAAACTGCGCAAAGCCCTCTCGGGGCGCTGGCAGTGCCAGCGTCAGCGCCGCTCGAAGTCGATTCTCTCGTCGACGGGCAGGCCCTGCAGGTGGCGGCGCAGGCAATCCAGCCCCAGCTCGACGGCGCCGGCGCGCACCCAGTCGAGGCCGCCGATCAGGCGGGCGGGGCGCGCCAGCGTGGCGCCTTTATCGGCGATGCCGATGCAGATCGTGCCGCCGAGGTCGGGCCGGTCGGCGCCATCGTCGAGCTCGATCAGCAGGGCCAGCGCATGGCTGGCGCGGCTCTCCTGGCGCAGCTTGCGCGCGACCGACTGGGCGGCCTCGGCGCTGACGCCGTTGATGCCGAGCTCGCCCGGGTCGCGCGTCACGATGCCCTTGCGGAAGATCTTCTCCGCGCCGGGCAGCGGCGCGAGGCGCGCCGCGAGATGGCCGCCGGTGAACATCTCG
>JADHLS010000104.1 GCA_016780605.1 Reyranella sp. | reverse complement strand
GATCGTGTCGTAGTCCTTGTTGCGCCAGCGCGTGATGTTGCGGCCCTGCCACTTGTTCTCGCGGGTCGCCGCCTCGTCGGTCAGGAACTGCTTCATGAACAGCTCGGGATCGGGCTGCGTCATGGTCGTCGTGTACATCTGCAGGTCGCAGTAGAACTTGGTGTAGGTATCGGGGTTGGCGACATCCGACGAGAAGAACACCGACGCCGTCACCGCCTTGACCTCGATGTCGATGCCGGCCTTCTGGCAGGCCTGCTTGACGATCGCCTGGGTCTTCTGGCGCGGCTGGTTGATCGAGGTCTGGTAGACGAACTTCAGCTTCTTGCCGTCCTTGGCGCGGATGCCGTCGGGACCCTTCGCCCAGCCGGCCTTGTCGAGGATGGCGTTGGCCTTGTCGACATTGAACTCGAACTTGGTGTCCTTGGACCGGAACTTCTCCGGGTTGTTGACGAAGTTGGCCGTGGCGCTGCCGGTGCGGCCATAGATGAACTTCTCGACCGAAGCCTTGTCGACCAGCAGGCTGAGCGCCTGGCGCACCGCCGGATCCGACAGCGTTGGATGCTTGGTCTTGAGGCTGGAGCGCTCGCCGTCGACCTCGGTCCACGGATCGGTGGTGTTGAGCTGGATGTGCTCGATATTGCCGCCCGGCGAGATCGAGACCGTGCCCTTGCCGCCCTTCTCGAGGCGCTGGAGGATCTCGTCTTCGACCTGCATGTTCCAGGCGAAGTCGAACTCGCCGGTCTGCAGCACCGCGCGTGCGGCCGAGACCGCATCGCCGCCGCCCTTCATCTCGAAGGCATCGAAATAGGGCCGGTTCTCCATGTGGTAGTTGGGGTTCAGGTCGCCCGACACCATGTCGCCCGGCTTGAAATCCTTGAACTTGTAGGGACCGGTGCCGATCGGCTTGAGGTTGGTCGGCGCATCACGCGACTTGTCGCCGACAAAGTCGGCGAACAGGTGCTTGGGAATGATCATGCCCTGCGCGCCGACGAAAGCCAGCGCCCAGAACGGCGTCGGCTTGTCGAACAGGACCTTGACGGTGTGGCTGTCGATCTTCTCGACCTTGACGTCCTTGTAGACGGCGCTGGTCGTGGCGGCAGTCGCCGGGTTGGCGGCGTACTCCCAATTGAAGACGACGTCGTCGGCGGTGAACGGCTTGCCGTCGTGCCAAGTGACGCCCTGCTTCAGCTTCCAGGTCACCGATTTGCCATCGGCAGCCAGCGTTCCGTCCTCGCGGCCGGGGATCGAGGCGGCGAGAACCGGCTGCAGGTTGCCATCGGAGTCCCAGCCGGCCAGCGGCTCATAGAAGAAGCGCGAGCCGTCCTGGTCCTTGGTGCCGACGGCGAAATGCGGATTGAGCAGGGTGGCGCCTTGCCACCACAGGACCTTCAAGAGACCACCGCCGCCGCGTTTGGTCGGCTTGTATACCGGCGCCTTCGGCTGGGCCATGGCCACGCCGGAGAAGGCCAGAAGCTGTGTCGCCATCGGCGCCGTCAGACCGACGGCCGCCATCCGTTGCACGAAGCCGCGTCGCGACAGCTTGCCGTGTTTCACTGCGCCGATCAGGCGGCGCAATTCGCGCTCATTCATGACTGCCTCCCAACACCCCTCAAGCCATTTTTTTCGACGCTCTCGCTATCCTGCAAGATGCGTGCAAGTCTCGATCAGAACAGGCCGCAAAGGCTCCGTCAACGACGGGCGTCCGGGCCGCGACGAAGGAAACTTGGCTTGGCTGTGCCCTGTATTGGCAGGAATTTGCGGGATCGACTGGCGGCGCGCTGCTTTTGTGGGCACAGCGGTTCGTCTGACAGGCACGGCGTAAGACCATCGCCGACTGAAGCTTGCAGGAGGAAGGAGCATAGACCATGCGGATGAAGGACAAGGTGGCGCTGGTGAGCGGTGCGGCAGGCGGCATGGGCGCCGCGACCGCCCGGCTGTTCGCGCGCGAAGGCGCCAAGGCCGTGGTCGTGGCCGACCTTCTGGACAAGGAAGGCGAAGCAGTCGTCGCAGACATCAAGAAGGCGGGCGGTACCGCGACCTACATGCACCTCGACGTCACCGACGAGGCACAATGGAAGGCGGTGGTAGACAAGACGGTGTCGGCCCATGGCGGGCTGAATGTGCTGGTGAACAATGCCGGCATCTCGGGCTCGGCCGAGCAGGACCTCTATGACACGGCGGCCTGGAACCGGCTGATGGGCATCAACGCCACCGGCGTGTTCCTCGGCATGAAGTACGGCATCGCCGCCATGAAGAAGGCGGGCAACGGCGGATCGGTGATCAACCTGTCGTCGATCTCGGGCATCGTCGGCCAGGGCTATATTCATGTCGGCTACAACGCGTCGAAGGGTGCCGTGCGGCTGATCACCAAGGCGGCGGCCGCGCAGCACGGCCGCGACCGCATCCGGGTGAACTCGGTCCATCCCGGCCTGATGCCGCCCATGCGCACCTCGGGCCGCACCGCCGATCCCGAGACGCGGGCCAAGACGCTGAAGGGCGTGCCGATGGGCCGCGCCGGCGAGGTCGACGAGGTGGCCTACGCCATCCTGTTCCTGGCGTCAGACGAATCCTCCTACGTCACGGGCGCCGAGATCGTGGTCGACGGCGGCTGGACCGCCGTCTGATGTCGGGAGGTCCCAGGAAGCCGCCGGCGGCCGTCGCGCCGTGGCAGGTGCTCGAGTCGAAATACTCCTATCGCGACCGCTGGCTGGCCGTGCGCAGCGACACGGTGCGCGTGCCCAACGGCACCATCCTGTCCCCATACCACACGATCGAGTTCCCCGAATGGGTGTGCGTCATCGCGCTCACGCCGGAACGCGAGGTGGTGCTGATCGAGGAGTATCGCCACGGCATCGAGCGCAACTCCTTCGAGTTGCCGTGCGGCACGCCCGACCATGAAGGCGAGAGCGTGCTCGACGCGACCAAGCGCGAGCTGCGCGAGGAGACCGGCTATGCCGCCGAGGAGTGGCATGCGCTCGGCTCGTCGACCGCCAACACCGCCCGCCAGAACAACCGCGTGCACGCCTTTCTGGCGCTCGATGCCCGTAAGGTCGGCGAGCCCGAGCTGGATGCCGGTGAGGTGATCAGCACCCATCTCATGCCCTGGGACAAATTCCTGGCCGACCTCGCCCGCGGCACCTTGGAGATCCCCGGCCTGCACCTCGCCGCGCTGTGGCAGCTCAGGGTCTTCGCCAGGCAGACGCGCGATCCGCGGCTGCTTGTGCTGGGTCTTTAAGTTCTCTTGCCGGACCGCGGGCCTCCAACGTCGCGGTAAACCGCGACGCACCCGCTCATGGTCTTCCGGACCGCGAGCCTCCGGCTCGCTCGTGAATCTGAGCGGGCCTGGAGGCCCGCGGTCCGGCAAGACTACGCGCGATAGCGAGCCGCCGCGTGGGATTGGCGGAAGTTCGGCAGCATCGCGAGGCGCGCGCCCGAGAAAGCCTCCCACTGCGCCGCGTCGGGCAGCGGCGGGATGGTGATGGGCTCGCGACGGTCGAAGCCCACCAGAGCGGCGTCGACCAGCTCGCCCACCTCCATCAGGCCGGGGATGGTGTTCACGTCGCGGCCGGCATGCGTCCAGATCTCGGTGCGCGTGGCGCCGGGCAGCACGGCCTGGACATAGACGCCGCGCGGCCCGAGCTCGCCCTGCAAGGACTGCGAGAGCGTCAGCACGTAGGACTTGGTCGCGGGATAGATGCCGGGAAAGATCTCCGGCGCCAGCGCCAGCACCGACGCCACGTTGACGATGGCGCCCGCCCCCTCTGCCGCGAAGCGCGGCGCCACGGCGGCGGCGAGCCGCGTCACCGCGGTGACGTTGAGATTGATCAGCTTCTCCCAGGCCTCGAGGTCGGCATCGCCGAAGCCGCCCGGCACGGTCGTGCCGGCATTGTTGATGAGCACGCCGATGCGGCTGTCTTCCTTGAGCCGCGCCTCGACCTTGCCGCGGTCGGCCGCGTTGGTGAGATCGGCCGGCAGCACTTCAGCCGCAATGCCGTGCTCGCTCTCCACGCGCGCGGCCAACGCCTCGAGCTTGGCCTTGTCGCGCGCCACCAGCACGAGGTCGTGGCCGCGGCGGGCCAGCCGGTCGGCATAGACGGCGCCGATGCCGGAAGAGGCGCCGGTCACCAGGGCGGTACGGTCTTTCATGACGATCTCCGTTGAATAAATGACGAGCATCATTTAATTTGTTTGATGACGATCGTCATATATAAATTTCTCGGGGTGTCCCAGGAGGTTTTCATGCGGGTGAGCCGGCAAGAGGCGGCCGAGAACCGCGAGCGCATCGTCGAGGCGGCATCGCGCCTGTTCCGCGACAAGGGCCTCGACGGCGTCGGCGTCGACGCCATCATGAAGGAGGCGGGGCTGACGCATGGCGGCTTCTACGGTCACTTCGCCTCGAAGGATGCGCTGGCGGCCGAGGCGACGCAGCTCGCCATCGAGCGCAGCCGCGCCGTGCAGAACCGCCTGACGAGTCTCGGCGAGCTCGCCGAAAGTTACCTCTCGCCGCGCCATCGGGCCGACCGCGCCAATGGCTGTCCGGTCGCGGCCCTGGGCAGCGATTTCGCCCGCCGCAGCGGTTCGGAGCGCAAGGTGTTGACCGCCGGCATCGCGCGGCAGATCGACCGCATCGCCGAGCTGCTGAAGCGTGGCACGGCGGCCGGCCGGCGGCGGCGGGCCATCGTGGCCTATGCCGGCATGGTCGGCGCGCTGACGCTCTCCCGCGCCGTCGGCGATCCGGCGCTGGCGCGGGAAATCCTTGCTGCCGCCAAGGAGACGTTTGGCAAAGAGACGGCCTAGGACAACACGCCGCTTCCATCCGAGCGATCTTCGTGCCTTACTTCCACCATGAATCGCAGACGCTCCGACCCGGGCTGGCGTGCGGCGGCATGGGCTGCGGCGCTGTTTGCGATCACGCTCAATTTCCTGCAGCCGCTGGCCCACGCCGCCCTGATGCGCGACGGGTCACCGTCCACGCTGTGGACGGCGATGTGCCTACCGAGCCTTCCGAAGGGCGACGGCCAGCAGCAGGACGACCACCGTCCGGCGTCGACCGCCGCGCCACACGAATGCTGCCTGGGTCTTGCCCACGCGCCGACGCTTGCCGAACCATCTGCCGCTTTCGTCGCAATCGACCGTCCGGCCGTCACGGTTCGGCCGCTCGAGACAGCGCAGGCGCTCACGCCTGTCAGCATTCGCGACGGACCGAGCCAACCCCGCGCCCCACCCTTCCTCGCCTGACACCTGAAGCCGCGACGCGTCTCCACGCGTCGCGTTCGTTTGTCACTGTGGGGAGTTGTTCATGTTTTCCGTTCGCGCGGCGACGTTCGCCGCATTCGCCGGCTTGGCGCTGATTCCGGCGCTGGCCAAGGCACAAGACACGCCGCCGCCTGCCCAGCCCGGGCAGACGGCGCAACCAGCGCCATCGCCGGCGCCCGCCAATCTGCCGCCGATCACGGTCACGGCGGGCCGCGGCTCGGCGCTCGACAAGCTCGACGTCAGCACCACGCTGATGACACGCGAGCAGATCCAGGCGGCGCCGGAGACCGGCGTCGACCAGATCGTCAACCGCATCCCGGGCGTCTGGCTGCCCAACATCCCGACCGGCCAGCTCCATCCGACGGCGCAGCCGGTCAACATCCGCGGCTTCGGGACCAGCACCACCATCAACACGCTGGTGATGGTCGACGGCGTGCCGATCAACGATCCCTACTTCCGCACCATCAACTGGAGCACCATCCCCAAGAACTCGGTCGATCGCATCGAGGTCATTCGCGGCGGCGGCGCCACCAGCCTGTGGGGCAACATGGCGATGGGCGGCGTGATCAACATCGTCACTCGCGAGCCGACCAAGACCGGAGTCTCGGCCGATGCCAGCTACGGCAGCTACAATACCTCCACCGCCGAGGCGGCGGGCAGTTACGTCATCAACGACAAGGTCAGGATGGGGGCGAGCTACAACCACGCCCAGAGCTCGGGCTACAACCTCACGCCCGCGCAGTACCAGAACGCCAACCTGGTGCCGACCGCCTCGAAGGCCGACAACGTCGCCGCCAGCGTCTACGCGACGCCAAGCGACAAGCTGAAGCTGTTCGCCAAGGCCTACTGGAACCAGACCTACGAGGACGGCCTGGTGTGGGCCTTCGCGCACAACAGCTGGTCGACCTACCGCCTGCTGGCCGGCGGCAGCTACCAGATCGACGATCAGTCCTCGATCAACGCCAGCGGCTGGATCGCCAGCGGCTCGTTCGGCACGATCAACGTGGGCAGCGGCAGCTACACGCTGAACAGCACGGGCTTCCTCAATCAGTTCGTCAGCCAGATCGAAGCGTCACCAAGTGCCGACCAGGGCGGATCGATCTTCTATGAGGCGAACTACGGCCCCTTGCGCGACATCAAGGTCGGTGTCGATGGGCGACGCACGCTCATCACCGATTACAACAGCCTCTATGCCAGCGCGACGGCAAACCCGACGACCTTCGTCACCAACGGCGAGCACCGCTTCCAGGGCGTGTTCGGCCAGGGCACGTACCGCCTTGGCATCGTGCCGGTCGACATCACCGTGGGCGTGCGCGGCGACTTCTGGCAGGCCCTGAACGCCAGCGTGCTGACCCAGAACTCCAGCACTCTCAACGTCGTGCCCAACACCAGCGCCTCGAGCTTCGACCCGCGCGTCGGCCTGAAGTTCTACGCCAGCGACGAGGTGACGGTACGCGGCGCGATCTACCGCAACTTCTCGGCGCCGGGCATGAACCAGATGTACCGCAGCTTCGCCAGCGGCACGTCGTTCACGGCGACCAATCCCAACCTGCAGCCGATGACCAATTTCGGCCAGGAGGTCGGCATCGACTTCGAGTGGAAGGGAGTCACCCTGTCGGGCACGTATTTCAACAACAACCTCAACAACTTCATCGACTTCGTGACGGTCTGCAACACCAGCCCGGCCTGCGCCGCGCCCTTCATCACGGCGGCGGGGCTGAGCCCCGCCTTCACCACGATCCGCCAGTACCAGAACGTCGGCAACGCCGCCTTCCAGGGCTTCGAGCTGATCGGCACCTGGCAACCGATCGAGAAGGTCAAGCTCATGGCGAGCTACACCAACACCGTCGCCTATCTCACCAGCTCGACCAACCCGACGCTGGAGCGCACGGGCGTCCAGCTGGGCCAGGTGCCGAATTACATGATCACGGCCGGCGTCGAGTTCCGGCCGATCGAGACCCTGGTGCTGACGGCCACGATGAAGTCGTTCCCGCAGTACTGGAACGACACCGGTCACACGCAATTGAACGACGGCGCCACCCTGATCGACCTCGGCGTCAGGTGGTCGCCTGCCAAGGACGTCGACGTTTATGGCAGTATCCAGAACCTGACCAACGTCCAGTTCCTGGCGTCAGGCTACAGCCTGACGTCGTTCGAAGGATCGACCGTCAGCACGACGTCCATCCCGCAGCTCGGCATGCCGCTGACTGCCATCGCCGGCCTGAGAGTGAGGTTCTGATGCGCATCCTTGTTCCGTTTGCTGCGCTCGTCGTGCTGGCGTCCACGGCAAGCGCCCAGCATCAGCACGCCAAGCCAGGCGCCGCGCCCGAGGCCTTCACCGCCGCGCCGGCTTTTGCCGCGGACGGCACGCTGTGGCTGGTGCGACCGATGGTCGACCGCGTCGCCGTCCTGCGCTCGAGCGACCTCGGCAAGACCTTCTCGAGTCCGGTCATGGTCACGCCCGAGCCCATGAACCTCGACTGGGGCCCCGATGCGCGGGCGCGTATCGCGGTCGATCCCAAGGGCGGCCTGGTCGTCACCTTCGGCATCTTCCAGGACAAGAACTTCAACGGGCGGGCGTTCTACGCCCGCTCGACCGACGGCGGCGTTACGTTCACGCGGCCAAGGCCGATCACCGCCGATGGGACCAGCCAGCGTTTCGAGACTGCAGCCGTCGATCCGTCGGGCCGCGTCTTCGCCACATGGCTCGACAAGCGCAACGTCGCGAAGGCACGCGCGGCTGGCAAGACCTACGCGGGCGCTGCATTGGCCTATGCCTGGGAGGATGGCGAGGCGGACTTTGGTCCCACCTCGATCGCCCTCGACAACACCTGCGAATGCTGCCGGCTGGGCGTCGCCTTCGCAGGTGCCGCGCGGCCGGCCGTGGTGTTCCGCAACATCTTCCCAGGCTCGGTGCGCGACCACGGCGTGATCACCTTCCGCGATCCTGCGACGCCGGGGCCAGTGCAGCGCGTGAGCGTCGACGACTGGAAGATCGAAGCTTGCCCGCACCACGGCCCCAGCCTCGCCATCGCGCCCGACGGCTCCTATCACGTCGCCTGGTTCACCGATGGCGCGGCACGCAAGGGCCTGTTCTATGCGCGTGCCGATTCCGCCGACGCCGCCTATTCGGCGCCGCGGCCACTGTCCAAGCCGGATCGCCAGCCGTCCCGCCCCTATCTGCTGGCCAACGGTCCGGCCCTGCATCTCGTGTGGAAGGAATTCGACGGCAACAAGGTCGTCGTGCGCTGGCAGGTGAGCCACGACAGCGGCCGGAACTGGAGCGACGCGCGTACGGTCGCCGAGACCGAGGACGCGTCGGATCATCCGCTGCTGGTCGCCGACAGGCTGCATACCTATCTCTCGTGGCTCACGAAGAACGAGGGCTACCGCTTGATCCCGTTGGGAGACCAGCCATGAGACTGTCGATCCTTATCGCCCTGCTGGTGGCGCTCGCCTCGCTCGGCACCGCCCAGGCGGGCGAGCCCCAGCCCTTCGAGCGCGGCAGCTGGGCCAAGCTGCGCGCGGGCCATGCCGGCCAGCCGACGGTCATCCATCTCTGGGGCCTGACCTGCGGCCCCTGCCTCGTCGAGCTGCCGCATTGGGGCGAGCTCTCGGCCAGGCGGCCTGATCTCAAGCTGGTGCTGGTCGCGGCCGACCCCCTGCCGCAGGACCCCGAACGCGTCGCCGCGACGCTCGCCAAGGCGGGCCTCGGCAGCAGCGAGAGCTGGAGCTTCACCGACCGCTTTTACGAACGCCTGCGCTACGAGATCGATCCGGCCTGGGCCGGCGAGCTGCCGCGCACCGTGATGATCGATCGCGACGGCAAGGCCACGGTCCTGGCAGGTGTCGCCGATCTCTCCCAAGTCCAAGCCTGGCTCGATGCCCAGGCCAAGCCCAGCCATTGAGGAGTCTCATGATGCTCATTCGTCGCGCCGTTCTTGCCGCCGCCCTTGCGGTCCTCGCTACGAGTGCCCAAGCACAGGACTACAAGCTCGGCAGTCTCGAGATCAGCCAGCCGTGGTCGCGGGCCACGCCACCCTCCGCGCAATCGGCCGGCGGCTTTCTCGTCATCACCAACAAGGGCACGACGGCCGACCGGCTGATCGCGGTCAAGAGCGCCGCCTCCGACAAAGCCGAGGTCCACGAGATGAAGATGGACGGCAACGTCATGCGCATGCGGGAGGTCGAGAAGGGCCTCGAGATTGCGCCAGGCGCCACCGTCGAGCTGAAGCCCGGCGGCTATCACATCATGTTCATGGGACTGAAGGCGCCCTTCGCCAAGGACGCCAAGGTGCCGGCCACGCTGGTGTTTGAGAAGGCCGGCAGCATCGACATCGACTTGCTCGTCCAGGCGATGGGCGCGCAGCCTGGCCAAGCCAAGCACTGAGGCTCCGATGTCGTCAGCTGGTCCATTGGAGCGGACTTTGATCATGGCCTCGATCGTCAATGGCGGCCTTGGCTTGGCCATCGGCTCGCTGGCGGCAGGCGTATCGGGCGCGAAGATCGGACTCGTGGCGGGACTTGCCCTTGCGGCCCTTCCAATTGCGGTGCGAGCGGTTTCGGCGTGGTTGATCCGGCCGGATGGGCTGCCCCGCTTTGTGCTCGCCCAAGTCGGAGCGGCAGCGGTCACAACCGCGCAGGCGATCGTCGATGGCGTCGCCTCGCTCGTCCGACCGGTCGTCGCCCAAATGCAAGCTGCGACGTTCCTGGCACGCTTCGCCGCCGATGTTTTCGCGAATGCGTTGGCCGGCATGCTTGGTGGCCTCTGGTGCATCGTCGCAACGCCGCTAGGGGTTGCCAATGTCGCTGCGTTGGCAGTGATCTTCGCCATTCTCTCCGGCCTCGACTTCGCGACGCCCGTCGCGTTTCTCGCGCTTGGAATGCTCATGCTGGTCCTGCTCGTCACTGAGAGCGAGGCCCGGGACGAGGCCGATCATGGGTGACGCATCGTCCCTGGGTTTCGGTCATTTCATCGCGCAGTCCGACATCGTCGCCAAGGTGCTGCTGGCGGTGCTGGCGATCATGTCGACGATCTCCTGGTACCTGATCGTCTACAAGGGCATCAGCCAGGTCGTGCGCCAGAAGCGCAGCGCCAGGTTCCTCACCTTCTTCTGGAGCGCCACCTCGCTCGAGCAGGTGCAGAACGAACTCAGCCGCCACGGCGTGCATGAGCCGTTCGGCCATTTGACGGCGCATTCGCTGGCCGCCCAGGCGCATCATGCCAAGTTCGGCGCGGCCAAGCTCGAGGAGACGGGCGGCGAGCAGGAGTTCCTGACGCGCACCATCAAGAAGGTGCTCGACGAGGAGACGACGTCGCTGGAGAACGGCCTCACCATGCTGGCCACCATCGGCGCCA
>JADHLS010000103.1 GCA_016780605.1 Reyranella sp. | reverse complement strand
CAGCACCTTGGCGACCGGCGCCAAGCAGTTGGTGGTGCACGAGGCGTTAGAGACCACGACATGCTCCTTCTTCAGCTTGTCGTGGTTGACGCCGTAGACGACGGTGATGTCGGCGTTGTCGGCCGGTGCCGAGACCAGCACGCGCTTGGCACCCGCAGTGAGATGCGCGGACGCCTTTTCCTTGGACGTGAAGATGCCAGTGCACTCGAGCGCGATGTCGACACCCATCGCCTTGTGCGGCAGCTTGGCGGGATCGCGCTCGGCGGTGACCTTCATCTTGCCGCGGCCGACATCGATCGTGTCGCCGTCGACCTTGACCTCGCCCTTGAAGCGGCCGTGCACGCTGTCGAAGCGGAACAGATGGGCATTGGTCTCGACCGGCCCGAGATCGTTGATGGCCACGACCTCGATGTCCTTGCGGCCCGATTCGATGATGGCGCGCATGATATTGCGGCCGATGCGACCGAAGCCGTTGATTGCAACCCGAAGTGCCATGTCTTCCTCCGTTATCTGCTCAGCCGGCGCGCCGCCTCGGCGATCGCCTCGGCCGTGATGCCGAAATGCTTGTAGAGGTCGGCGGCCTTGCCTGAGGCGCCGAAGCCCTTCATGCCGACGAAAGCGCCGCGCGTGCCCAGCCAGCGCTCCCAACCGAATCCCGCTGCTGCTTCACAGGCTACCCGCACCGTGCCGTCGGGCCCAAGGACCTGTCGGTGATAAGTTTCGTCTTGCGCAGCGAAGAGTTCCCACGACGGCATGGACACCACCGCGGCCTGGATGCCGTCCTTGGCCAGAAGGTCGCGCGCGCCCAGTGCGAGCTGGACTTCCGAGCCCGAGGCGATGAGTCGGACGGAGGCGGACGCCTCGCCAGTCAGGATGTACGCCCCGCGGGCGCACAGGTTGCCGTCGCCGGCCTCGCGAATGGTCGGCAGGTTCTGGCGCGTGAGTGCGATGACGCTCGGCGCCTTCTTCGATTCGAGCGCGATCTGCCAGCACTCGGCCGTCTCGATGGTGTCGGCCGGGCGCATCACCTGCAGGCCGTGGATGGCGCGCAGGGCCGCCAGCTGCTCGATCGGCTGATGCGTCGGGCCGTCCTCGCCGAGGCCGATGGAATCATGGGTCATCACATAGATGACGCGCAGGCCCATCAGGGCGGAGAGGCGGATCGAGGGGCGGCAGTAATCGGTGAACACCAGGAACGTGCCGCCGTAGGGGATGATGCCGCCATGCAGCGCCATGCCGTTCATGGCCGCCGCCATCGCATGCTCGCGGATGCCGTAGTAGACGTAGCGTCCCGCCGGATCGGCGACGGTCTGCGCCTTCAGCGTGGCGGTCTTGGTGTTGTTCGAGCCGGTGAGGTCGGCCGAGCCACCAACCGTGTCGGGCAGCACCGGGTTGATGACTTCCAGCACCTCCTGGCTCGACTTGCGCGTCGCCCATGACGGCTTGTCGGCGGCGATCTTGGCCTTGAAGGCAGTGATCGCCTCGCCGACGGCGGCGGGAATGTCGCCCTTGATGCGGCGATCGAACTCGATGCGATCGGGCTCGGCCATGGCGGCGTGGCGCTTCACCCACTTGCGGCGCTGCGACTTGCCGCGCGCGCCGACCTTGCGCCAGGCGGTGAAGATCGGCTCGGGGATGTCGAACGGGCCGGCGCTCCAGCCGAGCTTCTGGCGGGCGCCGGCGACCTCGTCCTTGCCGAGCGGCGAGCCGTGGGTGGCGGCAGTGCCGGCCTTGGTCGGCGCGCCGAAGCCAATGATCGTCTTGCAGGCGATCATCGACGGCTTGTCGGTGACGTTGCGCGCCTTGCGGATGGCGCGGGTCACGGCGTCCGGGTCGTGGCCGTCGACCGCCTGCACATGCCAGCCGGCGGCGGCGAAGCGCTTCTTGGGGTCCTCGGACGTCGAGAGCGAGGTCGGGCCGTCGATCGAGATGCCGTTGTCGTCGAACAGCACGATCAGGCGGCCGAGCCCGAGATGCCCCGCCAGCGTGATCGCCTCCTGGCCGACGCCTTCCATCAGGCAGCCATCACCACAGATGACGTAGGTGTAGTGATCGACGATGTCGCGACCGAAGCGCTCGGCCATCAGGCGCTCGGCGAGCGCGAAGCCGACGGCATTGCCGATGCCCTGGCCAAGCGGGCCGGTCGTGGTCTCGATGCCGCTGGCATGGCCGTACTCGGGATGGCCGGCCGTCTTGCTACCGACCTGGCGGAAGTGCTTCAGCTGGTCGAGCGTCATGTCGGCGTAGCCGGTGAGATGCAGCAGCGAATAAAGCAGCATCGAGCCGTGGCCGGCCGACAGGATGAAGCGGTCGCGATCGGGCCAGTTGGGCTCCGAGGCGTCGAACTTCATGAACTTGGTGAACAGCACCGTCGCCACGTCGGCCATGCCCATCGGCATGCCGGGGTGGCCCGAGTCCGCCTGCTGCACGGCGTCCATGGCCAGGGCCCTGATGGCGTTCGCCATGTCGTGTCGGGCGGCGGTCTGAGCGGTCATTTTATGCGGATGCCATTGGGTTTTTGTGGAGCGGCGCGCAACATGCCGACCGACCTATGGCGCGTCAATGCGCAAAAGCTCCCGCGAAGCCAACATCTAGCGTTCAACGTCGCTCCACAGCGCCAAGATGTTGACCATTCACCGGGGCAACACTTATCCTCCTGCGATGGAGCAGGTGCGGCCGGGAGATGAAAGACCACCCTCCGTCGGGGGAGCGATGTCCAAGGCGGCCAGCGCGAAGGACCGCGTGGACAGCGCGCTCAGCCGGCTGGAGTCGATGGTCGATGAACGCCTGCGGGCGGAAGCCGACCGTGCCGACGACCTGGCGAAGCGTTTGACCAAGCTCGAGCGTCAGCACGACGAGCTGAAGAAGGTGGCGATGGAAGTCGAAGGCCGACTGGAGCGGGCGATGGAGTACATCCGCTCGCTGCTCGCGGCCGACCAGAAATGACCATTACAAGACATCCAAGCTGAAGGATGCTTCGCACAGGCTGACGTGTCAGACTGTGCAACCCCTCGACGCCCGATAAGGGCGCAACAAAAAGGAGTAATGTGCGATGCCGGAGGTCTCGGTCCAGATCGCCAATCGTGATTATGAGCTCGCCTGTGGTGAAGGTGAGGAGGAGCGGGTCCAGGAACTGGCCGCTTACGTCGACGGCAAGATCACCGACCTACGCCGGCAATTGCCCGGCACCCCCGAAGTCAAGTTGCTGGTGTTCGCGGCCCTGATCCTGGCCGACGAAAGCCGCGAGGCGCGCGGCATCGCCAAGGCGGCGGAGAGCGCCCGGGCGAGCGCCACCGACAGCGCCGAGACGCTCGCCACCGCGCTCGAGGACCTGATCACGTCGCGCGTCGACAAGATGAGCAAGAAGGTGAGCGGGGCGGCTTAACGAGTCACCTCATGCTGAGGAGCGGCCCGTTGGGCCGCGTCTCGAAGCATGGGCAGCAGGCGAGGTGCGCGTTACCCACCCTTCGAGACGGCCGCTTCGCGGCCTCTCAGGGTGAGGCAAATCGCAGATCCGCCGCGCATTGCGAGCGCCGCGTTCAGTGCCTAGATTAGGTGTGGGGCGGATTTCTGCGCGGTGCGAGGTTCGCTTAAAACCCCGGGGCCAATAAGAACTCCTGGGAACTGTCCCTGGCCTTGACCCTGGTCTTGGCCACACGGTGCCCACCTGCTTTTGCAGGCCTTGGAGGTTCTACGAGCCACGGCCCATCGTGGAGCCGCCCCACCTTGCTCCCTCTTCCGTCATGACCCTGACCAACGACAAGCGCACCCTGCGCAGCGCCATGCTGGCTTGGCGCGGAGCGCTTTCCGAGGACGAGCGTCGCGCGGCAGCCGACGGGCTGGTCGCCAGCTTCGAGCGCGAGCAGCCGTTCGAGACGCCGGCCGTCGTCTCCGGGTTCTGGCCGATCAAGGAGGAGATCGACATCCGCCCGCTCATGATCGAGCTCCACAACACGGGCTGCGAGCTCGCGCTGCCCGTGGTCCAGGGCAAGGGCCAGCCGCTGCTCTTCCGCGCCTGGCGCCCGGGCGATCCCCTGGAACAGGGCGTGTTCGGCACCCTGCAACCGTCGCCCAAGCGCGAGACGCTGGAACCCGACGCGCTGATCGTGCCGCTGCTCGCCTGCGACGAGGATGGATGGCGGCTGGGCTACGGCGGCGGCTTCTACGACCGCACGCTGAAGCGCTTGCGCGACCGCAAGCGAGTGACCGCCGTCGGCGTGGGTTTCAACGCCCAGCTGGTCGACGACGTTCCGCACGGTCCCGACGATGAAAGACTGGATTGGCTGTTGACCGACAAGCGTGCTTGCGCCTTTGTCTAGGCATGAGAGTTCTGTTCTGTGGTGACATCGTCGGGCGCGCCGGCCGCGACGTCGTGATCAAGGAAGTGCCGCGCCTGCGCCGCGAGCTCGGCCTCGATTTCGTGGCGGTGAACGGCGAGAACGCGGCGGCAGGGTTCGGCATCACCGCCAAGATCTGCGGCGAGCTGCACGAAGCCGGCGTCGACTGCATCACCACCGGCAATCACGTCTGGGACCAGCGCGAGATCGTGCCTTACATCGCCCAGGACAAGCGTCTGCTGCGGCCGGTGAACTTCCCGCCCGGTACCCCCGGCTGGGGCGCAAACCTGTTCCAGACGGCGAAGGGGCAAAAGGTCCTGATCGTCAACGTCATGTGCCGGCTGTTCATGGACGCCCTCGACGATCCGTTCCGCGGCGTCGATCTCGAGCTCGCGAAGTACCATCTCGGCAGCACGGCCAACTTCATCCTGATCGACGTGCACGGCGAGGCGACCAGCGAGAAGCAGTCGATCGGCCACTATTGCGATGGCCGGGTGTCGGCGGTGCTGGGCACGCACAGCCATATCCCCACCGCCGATTGCTGGATATTGCCCGGCGGCACCGCCTACCAGACCGATGTCGGCATGTGCGGCGACTACGATTCGGTGATCGGCATGAAGAAGGAGATCGCGGTCCAGCGCTTCGTCCGCAAGGTGCCGGGCGAGCGCTTGGCTCCGGCCGAAGGCCCTGGCACTTTGTGCGCGGCGGTTGTGGAAACCGACGACCGTACAGGTCTTGCGACGGCGGTCCGGCCGATCAGGTTGGGCGGCCGACTTCCGCAGACGACGTGAATTGCTGCATCTTGTGTTGCACAACCCGCCGTCCTACCTATTAGAGGTAGTCTGAAGACCCTCGTTGACGGCTTGGGGAAAAAGCGGCATCGTCTTGATGTTAAACGATTTTTCGCCGGCGTCGGCGACTGTCTTCAGGTTAGAGGGGGCGTCGGAATCTAGGTTCCGACGTTTTTTAGCGGGGGCTTCGGCCCCCGCCTTTTTTTGTGCCGCGCTTCAGTCACACGGTCACTAACACTCCCAAACACCACGAGACGTGGTATAGCCGGCCCATCAACTCACTGAATCTGGTTTTGGGGCGATGGCGGGCCATTCGCAGTTCAAGAACATCATGCACCGCAAAGGGCGTCAGGACGCCCAGCGGGCCAAGATCTTCACCAAGCTGATCCGCGAGATCACGACCGCGGCGCGGCTCGGCGCGGCCGATCCCAATTCCAACCCGCGCCTGCGTGCCGCGGTGATTGCTGCACGCGAAGCGAACATGACGCGCGACACCATCGATCGCGCGATCAAGCGCGGCTCGGGCAGCGACGCCGACGCCAACTACGACGAGGTGCGCTACGAGGGCTACGGCCCCGGTGGCGTCGCGCTGATCGTCGAGGCGCTGACCAACAACCGCAATCGCACAGCGGGCGAGGTCCGTTCGATCTTCGCCAAACACGGCGGCAATCTCGGCGAGTCCAACAGCGTCTCCTTCATGTTCGATCGTGTCGGCGAGTTCCGCTTCCCACTGTCGGCCGGCAGTGCCGACGAGGTGCTGGAGAAGGCGATTGATGCCGGCGCCGACGACGTGGTGACGGGCGAGGGCGAAGGCGCGGTGCACGAGATCTACGGCGCCCAGGACAATTTCAACGGCGTGCGCGAGGCGCTCGAGAAGTCGCTGGGCCAGCCCTCGGTCGCCAAGCTCAGCTGGCGGCCCAAGACCACGACGCCGGTCGACGGCGACACGGCGCAGACCCTGCTCGACTTGATCGCGGCCCTGGAAGACAACGACGACGTCCAGAACGTCTACGCCAACTTCGAGCTGTCGGACGACGCTCTGGCGAAGTTCGCGGCCTGAGCCGGGGGCGATGAGACTGATCGGCCTCGATCCCGGTCTGCGGCTGACCGGCTGGGGCGTGATCGACATCGACGGCAACCGCCTGCGCCATGTTGCGCACGGGGTTGTGCGGGTGAGCACCGAGGGCAGCCTGGCCGAGCGCTTGCGCGAGCTGTTCGATGGCGTCGCCGCCATTGTCGAGGCGCAGCGGCCGATCGAGGCCGCGATCGAGGAGACCTTCGTGAACGTGAACCCGGGCTCGACGCTCAAGCTTGGCCAGGCGCGCGGCGTGGTGCTGCTGGCGCCGGCGCGCGCCGGCCTGCCGGTGTTCGAGTATGCCGCTAACTTGGTGAAGAAGTCGGTGACCGGCGCGGGCCATGCCGACAAGCGCCAGATCGCCATGATGGTCGGTCGCCTGCTGCCCGGTTGCGACGCCAGCGCCGACGCCGCCGACGCGCTGGCCGTCGCGATCTGCCACGCCCACCATCGCACCACTCAGCACGCGTTGGGGCGACGGGTGGAGGCGGCGCAGTGATCGCCAAGCTGAAGGGCATCGTCGATTCCGTCGACGGCGACAGCGCGGTTATAGACGTCGGCGGCGTCGGCTATCTCGTGTCGGCGTCCGCGCGCACATTGCGCGACCTGGTGGCGGGCGGCGAGGCGACAATGCTGGTCGAGACCATCGTGCGCGAGGATGCGATCAGCCTCTACGGCTTCCTCCAGACCGCCGAGCGCGACTGGTTCCGCATCCTGACGACGGTGCAGGGCGTCGGCGCCAGGGTAGCGCTCTCGATCCTCTCGACCTTGTCGCCCGACGAGATCGCGCGCGCGATCGCGGCCCAGGATCGCGCCACGCTCAGCCGGCCGGCGGGGGTGGGGCCCAAGCTCGCGGCGCGGCTTGCCACCGAGCTCAAGGACAAGGCCGCGGCCTTCGGCATTGCGCCGGTGGCCAAGGGGGTGGCGGTGCCGGCCGCGGCGGCGCCTGCGGGCTCGATCAACGAGGACGCGGTCTCCGCCCTGGTCAATCTCGGCTACAAACGCGTGGAAGCCTACGGGGCAGTGGCGCGCGTGACCCAGCGGCTGGGCGACGGCGCCAAGTTCGATGACGTGATCAGGGCTGGTCTGCAGGAGCTGGCGCGATGAGCGGCGAGGAACGTCTGGTCGCCTCCAAGCGCGCCGAGGAGGACGCGGCCGAGCTGGCGCTGCGGCCGCAGACGCTCGACGACTTCATCGGCCAGAAGCAGCTGCGTGAGAACCTGAAGATCTATATCGCCGCCGCCCGCGCGCGCAAAGAGGCGCTCGATCACGTGCTGTTCCACGGTCCGCCCGGCCTCGGCAAGACGACCCTGGCGCAGATCGTGGCACGCGAGATGGGGGTCGGCTTCCGCGCCACCTCGGGCCCGGTGATCCAGAAGGCGGGCGACCTCGCTGCCCAGCTGACCAACCTGCAGCCGCACGACGTCCTCTTCATCGACGAGATCCATCGCCTCAACCCGGCGATCGAGGAGATCCTCTATCCCGCCATGGAGGACTTCCAGCTCGACCTGATGATCGGCGAGGGACCGGCGGCGCGTTCGGTACGCATCGAGCTGCCGCCCTTCACCCTGGTCGGCGCGACGACGCGCTCCGGCCTGATGACGCGGCCATTGCGCGAGCGCTTCGGCATCCCGCTGCGCATGATCTTCTACGAGCCGGCCGAGCTCGAGACGATCGTCCATCGCGCCGCCCGCGTGCTCAAGATGGAGATGGCCAAGGACGGCGGGGCGGAGATCGCCAAGCGCTCGCGCGGCACGCCGCGCGTGGCCAACCGTTTGCTGCGCCGGGTGCGCGACTTCGCCGCCGTCGGCGGCCACGCCGTGGTCAATGCCAAGGTGGCGGACGAGGCGCTGACGCGCCTCGAGGTCGACGGCCGCGGGCTCGACGCGATGGATCGCAAATATCTCGCCTGCATCGCCGAGAATTACGGTGGCGGCCCGGTCGGCGTGGAGACACTGGCGGCGGCGCTCAGCGAGCAGCGCGACGTCATCGAGGACGTGATCGAGCCCTATCTTATGCAGCTTGGCCTGCTGATGCGCACGCCACGCGGCCGGCTCCTGTCCGAGGGCGGCTACCGCCATCTCGGCAAGGCGATGCCGCGCGAGCAGAAGCAGCAGCTCGATCTCCTCTCGGACGGCGACCAGGCGGAGGAGGAGTGAAGGCGCCTCCTAGCAGCGTTGAGGGCGGCCCAACCTCAGGACATATCGCCGGTGGCGTGCATGTGCTGCCGTTGCGCATTTATTACGAGGACACCGACGCCGCCGGCATCGTCTACTACGCCAACTGGCTGCGCTTCCTCGAGCGCGGGCGCACCGAACTCTTGCGTCTGATCGGCCAGGAGCACAGCGCCCTTCGTGATGAGCGCGGTGTGAATTGGGTCGTGCGTCGGCTCGCCATCGACTACCTGAAGCCGGCGCGGCTGGACGAAACGATCGAGGTCGTGACGAGTTGCGGCAAGCTGCGCGGCGCCTCGCTCGACATGATTCAACAGGCCCGGCGTGGAGAAGAGATCCTGGTCCGCGCCGAGCTCGTCGTCGCTTGCATGGGTGCGACAGGACGACCGGTCCGATTGCCGCCGCTGCTCAAGACCGCGCTCGCCAAGGTCACGACCGATAAGGTCACCGCGACGGACTCGCCCCGCTCACGCCATATTCAGGTATAACCCTTTGAACTAACGGAGATATCAAAATGGACGCGTTTGCGCAGGTCGCCAGTACCCCTCTTGGCGGCAGCACAGGGCCGATCGACATGTCGATCTACGGCCTGTTCATGCAGGCCGACTGGGTCGTCAAGGCAGTGATGGTCGCGCTGCTGCTGGCCTCGTTCTGGTCGTGGGCGATCATCTTCGAGAAGATGCTGCGTCTGCGCTCGCTGAAGAAGAGCGCCCAGGCCTTCGAGGACACCTTCTGGTCGGGTGTCTCCCTGGAAGACCTCTACGATCGCGTCGGCGCCAAGCCGGACGATCCGATGTCGAGCATCTTCTCGGCCGCCATGCGCGAATGGCGCCGCTCCGTCTCCAAGGGTCTGGCCACCAGCGCCACGGCGCGCGCCGCGCTGCGCCAGCGCATCGAGCAGGTGATGAGCGTCACTATTCAGCGCGAGATGGAGGCGATCGAGAAGCGGCTGGGATTCCTCGCCACCGTCGGCGCCAACGCCACCTTCGTCGGCCTGTTCGGCACGGTGTGGGGCATCATGAACAGCTTCGGCCACATTGCGCAGTCCAAGAACACCTCGCTCGCTGTCGTGGCGCCCGGCATCTCGGAGGCGCTGTTCGCCACCGCGATCGGTCTGGTGGCGGCGATCCCGGCGGCCGGCGCCTACAACATCCTCTCCGGTCAGGTCACGCGCTACGCCCAGCAGCTCGAGGCCTTCGCCGGTGAGTTCATCACCATCCTGTCGCGTCAGCTCGAGGAGCAGGTCTGATGGCCGGAGTCATCCCCGCTGCCGGCTCGGTCAGTTCCGGCAACAGCAAGTTCCGGCACAGGCGCTACACGCCGATCGCCGACATCAACGTCACGCCGCTGGTCGACGTCATGCTGGTGTTGCTGATCATCTTCATGGTGACGGCGCCGCTGCTGCAGGTCGGCGTGCCGGTCGACCTGCCCAAGACCAGTGCCCAGCAGGTTGGCGGCAAAGACGAGCCGTTGATCGTATCGGTCAATGCCGAAGGCGTTTACCTCGGGGAAACCAAATTCGACCTGCCCGAGCTCGGCACGAAGTTGAAGGCCGTCCACGAGGAGAAGCCCGATCAACGCGTCTTCATTCGCGGCGACAAGGCGATCGACTATGGCCGGATGATGGAAGTGATGGGTGTGGTGATCGACAGCGGCTTCCGCCAGCTCGGCCTGCTTGGCGAGGCGGCCCAGGCGCTCGGCAAGGGCGGCGCGGGTGGCACCGTGACGCCGGCAGCACCCGCGCCGGCGGCGCCGCGCGGGCAGCCGCAGCCGGCACCCCGACGGTAATCCGAAGAAGGAGAGGCAAGAGGATCGATGCGTGGCCGCTACCCCGAGAGCGTCGAGATGCGCATGCCGGCGATCGTGTCGGCCATGCTGCATGTCGCCGTGCTGGGGGCGGCAATCGTGAACCTCGATTTCTTCAGCCGGCCGCCGCTCATGGATCCCGAGCCGATCATGGTCGACTTCGAGATGGTGGCGCAGAAGGCGGCCGCGCCCAAGGTTGGCAATCCGCCGCCGCAGCCCAAGGACGTGCCGATCGCCGAGGAGGCGACCAAGGCGCCGCCGCCCAAGTCGGCCGAGCCGCCGCCGGCGCCCGAGAAGCCCAAGGTCGAGACGGCGGAGGCCAAGCCCCTGCCGCCGCCACCGGTCGAGAAGCCCAAGCCCGAGACGCCGAAGCCCTCCTAGGACCTGATCGCGCTCAAGCCCAAGGAGCCCGAGCCGCCCAAGGTCGAGAAGCCGCCCGAGCC
>JADHLS010000102.1 GCA_016780605.1 Reyranella sp. | reverse complement strand
CTGGAGTGGCGCGCTCCCGGCAAAGAGCCTGACCATGGGCTTCTTCCTCGAAGTCCTGATCGGCGGGCTGCTGGCAGGGGTGCTCTATTCCCTCGTCGCGTTGGGCTTCGTGCTGATCTTCAAGGCATCCGGCGTGTTCAACTTCGCCCAGGGCGCCATGGTGCTGACGGCGGCGCTGGCGCTGGTGCGCGCGCTCGACATCATCCAGAAGGAATGGCAGTGGCCGTTCGGCCTCGCCCTGCTGGCCGCCTTCCTGTTCGCCGCCGTGATCATGGCGATCATCGCCTGGGCCGCGGAGCGGCTGGTGCTGCGCAAGCTGGTGAACCAGGAAGGCATCATCCTGTTCATGGCGACGATCGGCATGACCTTCTTCATCGAGGGCCTCGCCCAGACCGTGTTCGGCGCCGACGTCTATCCCCTCAGCATCGGCCTGCCCAAGGAGCCGGTCTTCATCCTGGAATCGGTGTTCGACGGCGGCATCCTGGTGAACGAGCTCGATATCTGGGCCGCCGTCATCGCCGGGCTTCTGGTCGCGGGACTGGCCGTGTTCTTCCAGCGCACGCGCATCGGCCGGGCGCTGCGCGCCGTCGCCGACGACCATGCTGCGGCCCAGTCGGTCGGCATCCCGCTCAACCAGATCTGGTTCATCGTCTGGCTGGTGGCGGGCCTCGTCGCCCTGGCGGCGGGCGCGGTATGGGGCAGCAAGCTCGGCGTGCAATTCTCGCTCTCGCTGCTGGCGCTGAAGGCGCTGCCGGTGCTGATCCTGGGTGGCTTCACCTCGGTGCCAGGCGCCATCATCGGCGGCCTGATCATCGGCGCCGGCGAGAAGCTCGCCGAGGTCTTCCTCGGGCCGGCGATGGGCGGTGGCATAGAAATCTGGTTCGCCTATGTGGTGGCGCTGCTGTTCCTGCTGGTCAGGCCGCAGGGCCTGTTTGGCGAGCGCATCATCGAGCGCGTGTAGGGGAGGCGGGGCGTGTTCTATCGCGAGGCCGGCCAGTTCAAGGTGAGCTACGAGGCGGACCAGGCGGTCTTTCCGATCGCCCAGGACCGCCTCGCCATGCTGGCCCTGCTGCTGATCGCCTTCTTCGTCGTGCCGTTCGTGGCGAGCGAATACGTCTATCGCGCCGTTCTGATCCCCGTCGTGATCCTGTCGCTGGCCGCCATCGGGCTCAACGTGCTGATGGGCTATTGTGGCCAGGTCTCGCTGGGCTCGGGTGCCTTCATGGCGATCGGCGCCTATGCCGCCTACAACTTTGCCATCCGCCTGCCGTTCCTCAATCCGTTCGTCTGCGTGCTGCTGGGCGGCTTCGTCGCGGCGGGAGTCGGCATCGCCTTCGGTGTGCCGAGCCTCCGCATCAAGGGCTTCTATCTCGCCTGCGCCACGCTCGCCGCGCAGTTCTTCGCCGACTGGGCGTTCCTGCGCATCAAATGGTTCACCAACTATACGCCGTCGGGCTCGATCAACGCGCCGCCGCTCGAGGTCTTCGGCTTCGTTCTCTCGTCGCCGGCGGCCAACTATCTCGTGTCGCTCGGCTTCACCGTGGTGCTGGCGATCGCCACCAAGAACATCGTGCGCGGCCATATCGGCCGGCAATGGATGGCGATCCGCGACATGGACATCGCCGCCGAGATCATCGGCGTGCGGCCGATGTACGCCAAGCTCTCGGCCTTCGCCGTCTCGTCCTTCCTGATCGGGGTTGCCGGCGCGCTCTGGGCCTTCGTCTATCTCGGCTCGTGGGAGCCTGCCGCCTTCTCGATCGACCGATCCTTCCAGCTGATGTTCATGGTGATCATCGGCGGCCTGGGCTCGATCCTGGGCAGCGTGCTGGGGGCGGGCTTCATCGTGCTGCTGCCGATCTTCCTGAACCAGGCCCTGCCGCCGCTCGGCGCCCTGTTCGGCTGGAGCATCAGCACGGCCACCGTCTCTCACTTCGAGGCCATGATCTTCGGCGCCCTGATCGTGTTCTTCCTGATCGTCGAGCCGCACGGCCTCGCGCGATTGTGGTCGGTGGCGAAGGAGAAGCTCCGGTTGTGGCCCTTCCCGCACTGAGCAGGACGGTCTAGGGTTTTGGCAAGGGCGGCCGTGGGACCGTCCATCTGATGAGGAGGGAACGTATGGGACTTCGCAAGCTTGCGCTGCTCGGCGCGGCGATTGCCTCGGCGGGCGTCATCGCCACCGCCGCACCTGGTTCGGTGTGGGCGCAAAACGAGCAATTCATCCCGGGCCTGGTCTATCGCACCGGCGCCTATGCCCCCAACGGCATCCCGTTCGCCGACGGCGTGCGCGACTACATCACCCTGCTCAACGAACGCGACGGCGGCATCAACGGCGTGAAGATCTCCTTCGAGGAGTGCGAGACCGGCTACGCCACCGACCGCGGCGTGGAGTGCTACGAGCGTCTCAAGGGCAAGGGTCCGACCGGCGCCGCCTATTTCAGTCCGCTCAGCACCGGCATCACCTTCGCGCTGACCGAGAAGGCGCCGGGCGACAAGATGCCGTTGATCACCATGGGCTACGGCCGTTCGGAGAGCCGGGACGGCGCGGTGTTCGAATGGAACTTCCCGCTGCTCGGCACCTACTGGACGGCAGCCAACGTCGCCATCCAGCACATCGGCAAGGAGATCGGCGGTCTCGACAAGCTCAAGGGCAAGAAGATCGCGCTGCTCTATCACGATTCGCCCTACGGCAAGGAGCCGATCGCGGCGCTGGAGGCGATGTCCAAGAAGTACGGCTTCGAGTTCCTGCCCATCCCGGTGCCGGCGCCAGGCAGCGAGCAGAAATCGCAGTGGCTGCAGATCCGCCAGCAGCGGCCCGATTACGTGCTGCTGTGGGGCTGGGGCGTCATGAACTCGGCCGCCGTTACCGAGGCGGGCAATGTCAACTACCCGCGCGACAAGATGATCGGCGTGTGGTGGTCGGGCGCCGAGCCCGATGTCGTGCCGGCCGGTGACAAAGGCGCGGGCTACAAGGCGCTGATGCTGCAGCATCCCGCCGGCAAGGCGCCGGTCTATGCCGATCTCGAGAAATACGTCATCGGACCGGGCAAGTCGCTGGCCAAGCCCGATGAGATCGGCTCGGTGCTGTACAATCGCGGCCTGATCAACTCGATGCTGGGCACCGAATCGATCCGCACGGCCATGGCCAAGTTCGGCAACAAGCCGATGACCGGCGAGCAGGTGCGCTGGGGCATCGAGCATCTCGACCTCACGGCCGAGCGAATCAAGCAGCTGGGCTTCGAGGGCATGATCGGACCGATCAAGGTCTCGTGCGCCGACCACGAGGGCACCCGGCTGAGCCGCGTCCACCAGTGGGATGGCAAGCAGTGGAAGGTGATCTCGGACTGGTACACGGCCGACGACACGCTGCTGGCGCCGATGGTCAAGGACACGGCAGCCAAGTACGCCGCCGAGAAGAAGATCACCCCACGCGACTGCTCCAAGGAGAGCTGAGATCAGAGGAAACCTCGTCCTGAGGAGCGGCCCGCAGGGTCGCGTCTCGAAGGACGGCCACAGACCTGCTGTGGCCTACCCACGCGCGGTTTACCGCGCGCATTCGAGACGCAGCGCTGCGCGCTGCTCCAGGGTGAGGACTTTGCGCGAAGGGGCAGCATGAGCGTCACGACGCCGGCACCTGCCAAAGCGGCCAACGTCCTCGACGTCGCCAGCATCGAGGTCATCTACAACCACGTCATCCTGGTGCTGAAGGGCGTGTCGCTCGCCGTGCCGGAAGGATCGATCGTGGCCTTGCTGGGCGCGAACGGCGCCGGCAAGTCGACGACCCTGAAGGCGATCTCCAACCTGCTGCTGGCCGAGCGCGGCGAGGTCACCAAGGGCCAGGTCCATTGCCGCGGCGAGCGCGTCGACGGGCTCTCGCCCAACGATCTCGTGAAGCGCGGCGTCATCCAGGTGATGGAGGGCCGCCATTGCTTCGGCCATCTGACGGTCGAGGAGAACCTTCTGACCGGCGCCTTCATCCATGGCGGCAAGCGCCGCCAGATCGCCGACGATCTCGAGAAGGTCTACCACTACTTTCCGCGCCTCAAGGTTAGGCGCGCCAGCCAGGCGGGCTACACGTCGGGCGGCGAGCAGCAGATGACGGCGATCGGCCGCGCCCTGATGAGCCGGCCCAACACCATCCTGCTCGACGAGCCGTCGATGGGGCTGGCGCCGCAGCTGGTCGAGGAGATCTTCGAGATCGTGAAGAACCTCAACGAGCAGGAGAAGGTCTCGATCCTGCTGGCCGAGCAGAACACCAACGTCGCCCTGCGCTACGCCCATTACGGCTACATCCTGGAGAACGGCCGCGTGGTGCTCGACGGCGACGCCGCCTCGTTGCGCGAGAACGAGGACGTGAAGGAGTTCTACCTCGGCATCGGCGGCGAGGGCCGCCGCTCGTTCCGCGACGTCAAGCACTACCGCCGGCGCAAACGCTGGCTCTAGCCTTTAGGGCTTTGGTCACAATCCGGGCATTGGTCACCAGAAAGCCACGGAACTTTTTTGCATATCTTGATAAGGCGGGGCGGACCGATAACCGGTGGGGAGGGGCCCAATGCCGATCAGTTGGGGAGTGGATCATGCCGCTCGCCTGGTCCTGGCGACCGGCCGCGGCGAGCTCAGCAGGACAGACCTCGAGCAGTATCTCGACAGGTTGGCCGCGGCAGCCACGCTGTCGTTCAGCAAGGTCTTCCATATGGATGACTGTCACTTGGCGTTGACCGACGACGATCTGGCCGCCATCGGGGCCAAGGTCCGCAGCTACGAAGGTGTCGGCTCCATGGGGCGGGTGGCGGTGATAGCCGCCACCGACGAGCTCTACGACCAGGCCCGGCTGTTCGACGCGATGGTGGTTGCGGAACGGCCGCTCAGGATCTTCCGCGATGCCGGTGCGGCATACGACTGGCTGGCCTCCGAGCCGGTCCAGCAGCCGGGCGTCGACACGCCGCTGTTCCCCGATCCGAGGCTGCCGCTCGAATAGCGCCTCGCTCAGGCGGAGGTGTCGGAGAGCTTCATCAGGACAAGGCCGCTCACGATCAGCGCCGCCGCGACGATGCGGCCGAGGCTCGCCTGCTCGCCCAGAACGGCGATGCCGAAGATGAACGCGCCCACCGCGCCAATGCCCGTCCATACCGAATAGGCCGTGCCGAGCGGCAGCGTCTTCATCGAGATCGACAGCAGCACCATGCTGGCGACCATGCCGATCAGGCGATAATGGTCGGCCAGACCTTGGTGAAGCCCATCGAGTGCTTCATGGCCGACGACCAGACGATCTCGAGCAGGCCCGCGACAGTCAGATAAACCCAAGCCATGTGTGCTTTTCCGTCAAGCGGCCTTGCTTTCCGCCGCCTTCTTCTGGATCGGCGGCGCGAAACGGAAGGCGGTGCCCAGCCGATTCCAGGCATTGATGTTGGCCACCGCCACGCTGAGGGCGATCAACTCGGCCTCGCTGAAATGACGGCGCGCCGTTTCGTAGGCCTCGTCGGACACGCTGCGCCCGTCGAGCCGAGTCAACGCCTCGGCCCAGGCCAACGCGGCACACTCGCGCTCGGAGAAGATGCCGGCCTCGTGCCAGGTCGCAACCAGGTCGAGCTTCTCCTGCGGCACGCCGAGCCGCCGCGACACGTTGAGATGGATCTGCAGGCAGAAGGCGCAGTTGTTGATCTGCGACACGCGCAGCTTCACCAGCTCGACCAGCGACTTGTCGAGGCCCGAGTCCTCGGTGCTCTTGCCCATCGCCAGCAGGGCGGCCTGGGCGCTGGGTACGGTCTTCTGGAAGGTCTCGTAGGAAATGCGGACATGGGACATGTGCGGCTCCATGATATTCGAACTCTGATATAATCATCTCCCTATGGAGTTCGCAAGAATGGGTGTTTGCTACCGACGATAGATTGCCCCGATTCACATGCAGTCCTACTAAGGGCGGGCCATGGCCAACGAATCCAGCAATCTGGTTCTTGAACATCTCCGACCTCTCCGGTCGGACGTGGGCGAGATGAAAGACGATGTACGCGAGGTCAAGCGACGCCTGACGTCGTTGGAGGTTTCCGTAGCAAACCTGCATGGCGACTTTGCTGGACAGTCGGTACGAATTGACCGGGTCGAGCTCAGGCTGGAGCGGATCGAGAATCGTCTGAGCTTGCGCGACGTTTAGGCGTGCGCCGCCTTGGCAAAGGGCGGGCCCCGCGGCTACCGTGCCGCAAAGCCCGAGGAAACGCCCATGTCCAAGCATTACGACACGCTGGAAACCCGCACGCCCGCCGAGCGCGAGAAAGCGCTGATGCAGGCCCTGCCGCAGCAGATCGCCCACGCCAAGGCCAATGCGCCATTCTTTAAGGATTGGCTGAAGGACGTCGATCCCGCCTCAGTCACTTCGCGCGCCGCGCTGGCCAAGCTGCCGGTGCTGCGCAAATCCATGCTGAGTGAGGTGCAGAAGAAGAACCCGCCGATGGGCGGCCTGATCGCCGTGCCCATGAGCAAGGTTCGGCATGTCTTCATGTCGCCCGGGCCGATCTTCGAGATCGACACCGACGAGCCCGACTATTTCCGCGGCGCGCGGGCGATGTATGCCGGCGGCTTCCGGCCGGGCCACGTCGTCTACAACACCTTCTCCTATCACCTGACTCCGGCCGGCATCATGATGGAATCGGCGTTGCGCGCCCTGGGCTGCGCCGTCGTGCCGGGCGGCGTCGGCAATACCGAGCTGCAGCTCGACGCCATCGCCGGCATCAAGCCGGATTGCTACGTCGGCACGCCCTCGTTCCTGAAGATCCTGATCGAGAAGGCGGCCGAGCTGAAGAAGGACATCTCCTCGCTGAAGCACGCCTTCGTCGGCGCCGAGGCCTTGCCGCCGTCGTTGCGCCAGATGTTCATCGACAAGGGCATGACCTGCCTGCAGAGCTACGGCACCGCGGATGTCGGCACCATCGCCTACGAGAGCGAGGCAATCCAGGGCATGACGGTCGACGAAGGCGTGATCCTCGAGATCGTGCGGCCCGGCACCGGCGATCCCGTGCCCGAGGGCGATGTCGGCGAGGTCGTCGTCACGACCTTCAACCGCGCCTATCCGCTGGTCCGCTTCGGCACCGGCGACATGTCGGCGGTGCTGGCCGGTCCCAGCCCCTGCGGGCGCACCAACATGCGCATCAAGGGGTGGATGGGCCGCGCCGACCAGCGCACCAAGGTGCGCGGCATGTTCGTCGATCCCGAGCAGATCGCGGAGATCGCCCGGAAGCATCCGGGTCTGGGCCGCCTGCGCCTGGTCATCGACTGGGTCAACCAAGCCGACGTCATGACCCTCAAGGTCGAGGCGCCGTCACCATCGGGCGATCTCGAGAAGGCGATGGAAGGCACCATCCGCACCGTGTGCAAGGTCGGCGGCAAGGTCGAGTTCGCCAAGCCCGGCAGCCTGCCCAACGACGGCAAGGTGATCGACGACGTGCGCAAGTACACATGATCGTCCGCGATGCGCACCCGGGCGATGCTGCGGCCGTCCATCGCCTGATCGGCCAGCTGGCCGACGCGCCGGGCGACGCGGCGTTCGGCGCCCGTTTCGAGCGCGTCCTCGCCGAAGATGGGCACCGCATCATCGTCGCCGAGAGCGATGGCAGCGTGGTGGGCGTCCTGCATGTCTTTGAGCGGCCGGCGCTCGAAAAGCCGTGCGAAGCTATCGTCCAGGCGCTCGTTGTCGACAGCGATGCCCGCAGCAGCGGTGTCGGCGAAGCGCTGATGCGCGAGGCCGAGGCGTGGGCACAGAGCCGCAAGCTTGGCTCGGTCTCGCTCTACAGCGGCGAACATCGCAAGCGCGCCCACGCGTTCTACGAGCGCATCGGCTATTGCAAGAAGGCCACATCCGTGCGCCTGGAACGCACGCTATAGGCTTTTCGCCGCCTCGCGCATGGCATTGAGGAAGGCTGCACCCCAGGGCCATGATGTCAGTTGACGTCGAGCTTCAGCCCTTCCTTGTCGATCACGCCCTTCCACAACGCGATCTGCGCGTTCACGAATGTGTCGAACTCAGCCGGCGTGCCGTAGGCGGGAAAGCCCGCCATGGCCGAGAACTTCTCCTTGGTCTTGGGATCGTCGAGCCAGACTTTCATCTGGGCGTTCATCGCCTCGACGATCGGCTTGGGCGTCGCCGCCGGCAGAAACACGCCGAACCAGGTTGAGACGTCGAACGGCTTGAGCTCGGGCATGGTCTCGCAGATCGGCACCAGCTCGGGCGTCAGCGGATTGCGCTGGGCCGAGGTGATGCCGAGCGCCCTGAGCTTGCCCGCGCGCACGAACTCGATCGAGGTCGTGAGATTGTCGAAGAAGAACTGCGTCACGCCCGCCGTCAGGTCCTGCAGGGCGGGCGCGGCGCCGCGATAGGGGATGTGCTCGGCCTTGGTCCCGGTGAGCTGCAGGAACCAGGCGCCCGAGAGATGCGGCGACTGGCCGGTGCCCGACGAGGCGTAGGACGCCTTGCCGTTCTGCGCCCTGAGCCAGGCCACGAACTCCGGCACCGTCTTGGCCGGCACCGAGGGATGTACCACCAGGACGTTGGGCGCGGTGATGACGCAGGACACCGGCGCCAGGCTCTGCGGCCCGTAGGGCATGTTGCGATAGAGCGAGTAGGCGATCGATTGCGGGCCGATATTGCCCATCAGGGCGGTCGAGCCGTCGGGGGCCGATTTCACCACCTCGTTGGAGCCAATGACGCCGCCCGCACCCGACTTGTTGTCGACCACGCAGGACTGGCCCCAGGCGCCTTGCAGGTAGGCCGCCAGCAGGCGGCCAACGATGTCGGTCGTGCCGCCGGGGGCGGCCGGCACGACGATGCGGACGGCCTGGCTCGGCTTCCATGCAGCCTCGGCGGATGCCGCCCGAGACAGCACGCTGGCCATCGGCCAAGTCGCCGCACCGGCTAGTCCGGCGGCCAGGGCCGTGCGGCGGGAAAGCGAGCGTTTCATGCGTTTCCTCGACGTTCGTTAAATATCGTTTAGGTTGCCCGTAACACGGGCGGACTGGCAAATCCGCCACATTTCCCGTATCAATTCAATGTGCGGCTGCCCTTCGATTCCCCTCGTTCCAAATGGGGGCCGCGCCAAGGAGGATTATCTTGAAGAGACGCACATTCGTCTCCGGCAGCGCGGCGCTGGCGGCCGCCGGTTTCGCATCGAGGACCGCTTCGGCGGCCAGCATCAAGCCCTACAGCTGGGATCTCAACCCGCCAACCGATACGCGCGACAACTTCATCGCCTGGGGCAAGAGCCGCGGCGAGGATCCGGTGTTCCTCGGCCAGCGCTGGGACCGCTTCCAGGCCCTGGTCAAGAACAAGGACATCTGGGGAGCGGCCACCATCCGCGCCTTCCTGCTGACGCCGCGCGAGGAATTCGCCTCGATCAACCCGGCGATCCACAAGCGCGCCTACGAGCACGCCTTCCTCGACATCGGGTATGGCGTCACCATGTCCGGCCCGCACATCCAGGGCCGCATGACCAACGTGATCGACGTCAAGCGCGGCGAGAAGGTGCTGGAGATCGGCACCGGTTCGGGCGTGCAGTCGGCCTACATCGCCAACCTGACCGAGAACGCCTACACGATCGAGATCATCGCCCCGCTGCAGGCTCGCACGAGCGCCCTCTACGACAAGCTGATCGAGAAGGGCTACACCGAGTACCAGCACATCAAGCGCAAGGCCGCCGACGGCTACTACGGCTGGGAAGAGGCCGGCCCCTTCGACAAGATCATCGTGACCTGCGGCATCGACCATGTGCCGCCACCGCTCCTGCAGCAGCTGAAGCCGGGCGGCCTGATGGTGATCCCGGTCGGCCCGCCTGGCGCCCAGCGCGTCCTCAAGGTCGCCAAGCTCCAGGGCGCCGACGGTTCGATCACCACGACCCGTGAGGACATCTACGGCGGCAAGATCGTGCCGTTCGTCCCCTTCACCAAGCTCGAAGGCGACAAGATCGTCGGTACGCATAACCGCTAAGGGAGCGCGGGCCAACGTCGCGGTAAACCGCGACGCGCCCGCATCTTCCCCCTCATTGAGTGCGGGCCAGAGGCCCGCGCTCCCATAAGACCGAAACGGAGTCCCCCTTGACCGTCACGGTCGATCTCGACCATCGCCCGCCGCTTACCTTCTATCTGTCCGTTGGGCTTGTCGCCGGCAGCATCATCGCGCTGCAGATCGGCATCATGCGTGTGTTCTCGGTCGGCAGCTGGGCGCATTTCGGCTCGCTGGTGGTGAGCCTCGCCATGTTCGGCTTCGGTCTCACCAGCGCCGTGATGTGCGTCGGCAAGGGCTGGTTCGAGCGGCACTGGGAGGGCGCGGTCAAGGGCGCGCTGCTGGCCTTCGGGCCGCTGATGGTGGTGTGCAACCTCGCCGCCCAGCAGGTGCCGTTCAACGCCATCTTCCTGGTGTCGGATCCGATGCAGAAGTGGCGGCTGTTCGCCAACTTCGTGCTCTACTTCCTGCCGTTCCTGGCGGGTGCGCTCTATCTCGGCGTCGTCTTCCTCAAGGCGCGGAAGAGCTTCAACCGCGTCTACTTCGCCGACCTGGTGGGCTCGGGCCTGTGCGGCCTCTCCGTCCTGCTGGCGATGTACTTCTTCCGGCCCGACGATCTCATCATGGCGCCGCTGCTCTTGTGGCTGG
>JADHLS010000101.1 GCA_016780605.1 Reyranella sp. | reverse complement strand
CGCTGCGATAGGCGAGGTCGGCGAGCTGCACCGCCTTGGCGCCCTCGACCAGTGTCGGCAGGTAGGGCGCGTCCTCGCCGACATGGTGCAGGAACGCCTCCCAGCATTGCCGGAAAGGATTCTTTGCAGGCGCGTCCGGCACCTCTTTCCACGGTGCCATCAGGTCGACGCCGCCCGGCCGCGCCGCTTGGATGAAGGCCTCCGGCGTGCCGGCGGCCGATTGGGTGAAGCAGCGGAAGCGCCCGGCGACGGCTGAGCCCTCGGTGCCGTCGATCTGCACCACCATCGTGTCGTCGCGGCGCGGCCGCGTCGCCCAGCTGTTGGTAATGACGCCGATCGCGCCGCCCTGCAGCTTCACCAGCGCGTAGTTCGTATCCTCGGCATCGACCTTGTATTTGGTGCCGGCCTCGTCGACACGCTCGGGGATCGCGGTGGTCATGACGGCGCAGACATCGGTGATGGGCGCCGCCAGGCGATCGATCATGTAGCGCCAGTGCGCCATCATATCGAGCGCCAGCCCGCCGCCTTCGGCCTTCTTGTAGTTCCAGCTCGGACGCTGGCATTCGCGTCCCTGTTCGGTGCCATCGAAGATCCACGAACCCGCGTCGATCTTCACCGACAGGATGCGGCCGAAGAAGCCGGACTTGCTGAGGGCCAGCAGTTTGGCGAAGCCCGGCAGGAAGAGCTTGTCCTGGATGACGCCATGCTTGAGGCCGGCCTGATGCGCGAGCCGCGCCAGCTCCATCGCCTCGTTGACGGTGGGCGCCGTCGGCTTCTCGATGAAGATGTGCTTGCCGGCAGCGATCGCCTGGCGCACGCGCTTGGGCCGGTCTCCCGTGGCGGCGCAGTCCATGAAGATGCGGTCGGGCCCGGCAATCGCTTCGCCCAGGCTTGTCGTCCAGCGCTGGTTGCCATGCTGGCGGGCCAGAGCGGAGACGCGCTTGGCGTCTCGGCCGACCAGCATCAATTCAGGGATCAGCCGATCGCCGTTCTTGAGCGGCAGACCGCCTTCGGCTGCGATGGCGAGCAGGTTGGCCATGTGCTGGCTCGTGCCCATGCGGCCCGTGGCGCCATTGATGATGACCCCGATGCGACGCTCGACCATGTCCGTCCGCTCCACCCTTTGCTGTTCGGCGTAACGCACAATCCGTTCGGCTAGATTCAGCCGAACGGATTGTGCCCGTTGCAACGACGATCACCAGTGCGCGCATTTCCGATATGGTGGAACCGCGAGCGGTTCCACCATATCGGAAATCGCTCTAGCGTAGCGGCGGCGGGGCGGTGGTCAATCGGTCGTATAATGGCTTGGATCTTGCAGATGCCGGGAGGGGCAAGCGGAGGGGTCGACCATGGTGAATCTCAGAAGGCCTGTCGCGTTGATCGCGGCCACGGCGAGCGTCATGGGGTTGTTCGGCGTCGCGAATGCCGGCGCCGAGACGCTCAAGGCGGTGATGAACTCCGATCTCAAGATCCTCGATCCGATCTGGACCACTGCCTATGTCCAGCGCGGCTTCGGCTATCTGGTCTGGGACACGCTGTTCGCTCTCGACGAGAAGCTGCAGGTCCAGCCGCAGATGGTCGAGAAGTGGGAAGTTTCTCCCGACAAGCTCACCTGGACCTTCACCTTGCGCGATGGCCTGGTGTGGAGCGACGGCGCGCCGGTCACCGCAGAGGATTGCATCCAGTCGATCAAGCGCTGGGGTGCGCGCGATTCGATGGGCCAGAAGATGCTGGCCTCGGTCGCGGGCTTCGAAGCGGCCGATGGCAAGACCTTCAGGATGAAGATGAAGGAGCCGTACGGGCTGGTCCTCGAGTCTCTCGGCAAGCCGTCGGCCAATGTGCCCTTCATGATGCCCAAGCGAGTTGCCGAGACCGATCCCTTTACCCAGATCAAGGCCGAGGACGTGATCGGTTCAGGGCCGTTCATCTTCATCGCCAAGGAATGGAAGCCGGGTGAGAAGGTCGTATTCGTCAAGAACCCGACCTACAAGCCGCGCGCCGAGCCGCCGTCCGGCCTGGCGGGCGGCAAGATCGCCAAGGTCGATCGGCTCGAATGGATCTGGATTCCCGATGCCCAGACCCAGGTGGCGGCGCTGCAGAGCGGCGAGGTCGACATGCTGGAGCAGCCATCGCCCGACCTTCTGCCGCTGATGGCCAAGGACAAGAACCTGCGGCTGCTGAACGCCAATCCGCTGGGCAACCAGTATTCGTTGCGCTTCAACACGCTGTTCAAGCCGTTCGACAATCCCAAGATCCGTCATGCCGCGATGGTCGCCTTCAACCAGGAGGACTTCCTGAAGGCCACGATCGGCGATCCGCAGTACTACAAGCTGTGCAAGGCGGTGTTCGTCTGCGGCACACCGCTGGCGAGCGACGAAGGCATGGCTGACGTGCTGAACGCCAACGCCGCCAAGGCCAAGCAGCTCCTGCAGGAGGCGGGCTATGACGGCACGCCGGTGGTGCTGCTGCAGTCGACCGACCTCACGGTGCTGACCAACATGGCGCCGGTCGCCAAGGTGCAACTCGAGGCGGCCGGCTTCAAGGTCGAGATGCAGTCGATGGACTGGCAGACGCTGGTCTCGCGTCGCACCAAGAAGGATCCGCCGGACAAGGGCGGCTGGAGCGCCTTCATCACCTCGTGGGGCGCCGCCGACATCCTCAATCCAGTGAGTGCGGCGTTCTTCAACGCCTCATGTGACAAGGCGCTGTTCGGCTGGCCCTGCGACGAGACGATCGAAAAGCTGCGCGACCAGTTTTCAAAGGAATCCGATCCGGCCAAGCAGAAGGAGATCGCCCTCGCGCTGCAGAAGTACTGGGTCGACCATCCGACCCACGTCCATCTCGGCGAATGGTACCAGCCGATAGCCCTGCGCGCCGACATCGAGGGCGTCATGATCGCGCCGGCCACGGCGTTCTGGAATATGAGTCGGAAGAAGTAAGAGAGGGCTATGACGCGAGCTTTGCCGCGGCAGTCCGCGCCCGACCGACGCCTTCGCGCGCCATGTCGGCGCAGAGCCCGGTGTAGGCGGTCGGATCCAGCAGCTTCTCGATCGCCTTCCTGTCCATGTGGGCCGTAAGCCGCTTGTCGGCGGCTAAAAGGTCAGAGAACGACTTGCCCTCGACGAAGGCCGCTTGCGCCGCGTCGTAGACGACGTCGTGGGCATGCTGGCGGCCGATCGCAGCGCCGAGATCGAGCATCACGGCTTCTGCCATGATCAAGCCGCCACCGAGGTCGAGGTTGGCGCGCATGCGCTTGGGATCGACTCTCAGCCCTCGCATGACCTCGCACAGCCGGGCCAACATGTCGCCGGTGGCGATGCAGGCACGTGACTCGGCGCTATCCATCATCAGGCTGGTCGTGCGGTCGGCCTCGTGCTCCGTCGTCATGGCCTCGAGGGCCAGCGGCACCTGGCTGCGCACCTCGGCGGCCGCGGCGATGATGTCCTGGCAGAGCTTGGGATTGCGCTTCTGCGGCATGGTCGAGCTGCCGACGGTGCCAGGCGGCACCGGCTCCTCGACTTCGCCGAACTCGGTCTTCATCAGGGTATAGATCTCGCGGCCGATCTTGCCGCAGGTCGCGGCCAGCAGGCCGAGCAGGCAGACGTTCTCGGCCAGGTGATCGCCGAGCGCGCGCGACGGGACCGTCATGGTGCCGAAGCCGAGCTGTCGCCCGATACCGGCCTGCACCGGCGGCCCCTGCTTGCCCAGCGAAGCGAAAGTGCCCGCGCCGCCGCCCAGCATCGCCACGAAAAGGCGAGGCGCGGCTTGCTGGAGGCGCTCGACGTGGCGCAGCAGCTCGTCGATCCAGACCGCGACCTTGTAGCCGAAGGTGGCGGGCACGGCGTGCTGGCCGTGCGTGCGGCCGGCCATCGGCATGTCGGCGGTGCGCTCGGCGAGGTCGGCCATGGCTGCCAGGATCTCGCCGATCTGGCGCAGGATGATCGCGTGGGCCTGCCGCAGCACCAGCAGATCGCCGGTCTGGGTGATGTTCTGCGTGGTGGCGCCCCAATGGACCCAGCCGCCATGCGGCTCGCCGACGACACGCCCGAGTTCCCAGACCAGCGGGACCAGCGTGTGACCGGTGCGCGCAAAGCCCTCGTCGATGCGTTCACGGTCCATCAACTCGAGTTTCGCCTTGGCGGCGATCGCCTCCGCTGCCTCTCGGGGAATGATGCCGAGCTCGGCCTGGGCGTGGGCGAGGGCCGCCTCGACGTCGAGCCAGGCCTGCCAGCGGTTCTCCAGCCGGTAGAGGGCACGGATGCCGGGATCGGCGACCCGGGTGGCGGTGGGGAGTGTGTCGCCGGTGACGGTCACGATGAATCTCCGTCCTGCAGATGCGGAGTACCAATGGTGCCTCCTGAGTGCTGGCAATTCAAACCGTGTGGGCGCAGGCTCCCGGTCTCACAGACGGGAGATTGTCATGGCCGGTGACGTCGACACTCTTGCGAAGCCCTCCGAAGCTGCAACGCAGTCGCCGATCGTCGAGACGGCATCCGGTCGCGTCAGGGGTGTGACGTCTGGCGGCGTGCACGTCTTCAAGGGCATTCCGTACGGCGCCTCGACGGCGGGCGCCAACCGCTTCATGCCGCCGCGCCGACCCCAGCCGTGGACGGGCGTGCGCGAGACGGTCGTCTATGCCGGTCGTTCGCCTCAGGCGCCCGCGGCGGCGCAGCGGCCGGAGCTGGCGACGGTGTGGGGTCCGGTCGACACGCTGCCCGTGGGCGAGGACTGCCTGACGCTTCATGTGTGGACGCCCGGGCTCGACAATGCCAAGCGGCCGGTCATGGTCTGGCTGCATGGCGGTGCGTTCTCCTATGGCTCGGCCAACTCGCCGCGCTACGACAGCACCAGGCTCGCCGGACGCAACGACGTCGTGGTCGTGGCGGTCAACCATCGCCTCAACATCTTCGGCCATCTCGATCTTTCAGCCGTTGGCGGCGAGCGTTTTGCAGAGTCGGGCAATGTCGGTGTGCTCGATCTGGTCCAGGCCCTGGAATGGGTGAGCGAGCACGCGGCGCGCTTCGGCGGCGATCCGGGCAATGTCACGATCTTCGGCCAGTCCGGCGGCGGCGGGAAGGTGAGTGCGCTGCTCGCCATGCCGCGCGCCAAGGGCTTGTTCCACAAGGCCATTGTGCAAAGCGGGTCGAGCATCCGATTCGCCGAACGCGAGCGCACGACGCGGCTGGCCGATGCAGTGTTGAAGCATTTCGGCCTGCGGGCCGACCAGATCGATGCGCTGCAGGCCCTGCCCGTGGCGCGCCTGCAGGAGGCCGTGGTCCCGGCGCAGGCGACGCTGCCGCGTCCGCGCCAGCCGCTGCTCGATCGCTACAACTTCGGGCCGGTGATCGACGGCAGCCTGTTACCCGCCCAACCCTTCGATCCCGGCGCACCGGCGGTGTCGGACGACATTCCGGTCCTCATCGGCGGCACCAAGGACGAATCGGCGATCTTCCTCGCGCCTGACGATGCGGTATGGAACCGCACCATTTCCGAGGATGAGCTGAGCCGGCGTGTCGCTGCCGTCGCCGGCGACGCCACCGACGGCTTGCTCGCCTACTACAAGCGGCGCGATCCATCGGCCAGCCCGGCGGACCGGTTGATCACCATGCTGAGCGCCTCGAACTTCGGGGTCCGGGCCGTGCTGCAGGCGGAGCGCAAGGCCGCCCGGAGCAGGGCGCCGGTGTGGATGTACAGCTTCGACTGGGAGTCGCCGGCCTTCGGCGGCCGGCTTAAGGCGTCGCACTCGGTCGAGGTGCCATTCGTGTTCGACACCCTGCATGTGATCGGTGACGCGCATCACAAGCCGGGCGCCCAGGCGCTGGCCGACAAGGTCTCCAAGACCTGGGCAAGCTTTGCCCGCAACGGCGACCTGCCATGGCCGCGCTATACGCCCGACCGGCGTGCCACGATGGTCTTCGATGATGACGCCCGCGTCATTGAGGATCCCGATGGCGAAGTCCGTTCCACCTGGAGCAGGGTGGCGGCGGGATAAGCGTTCGAATGTGCTGAACGTCACAGAGATGTGAGTGCAAGAGGCGTAGGGTTGTTCGTCAACGGCCTGGTGGGAGTGGCCGCGATGATGAACAACATCCTCAATGCGATCGTCATTGTCGCTCTCGTCGGGACATTTGTGCTGGCCCCGACGCACCGCCTGGTCGTGTCTCACGACACCCTTTCCGGCGGCGCGGTGCACCAGGCGGTGGCGTCACAAAACGATCGAGGGAAATCGGCCGCCATCGCTGCGATCGAGGCCGCCGGCTACGAGAACATCCGTCTGCTGGCTCGAGAAGCCAACGGGAACTGGCGGGCCAAGGCCTACCGCACCGCAGGTGAAGTCACGGTCCTCGTGGATGAGAGGGGCAGAGTGCTGGTCGAATGAGTTGGCTGCCACGCCGCTCGATCAAAGTCCAGCCACGGGCACCGACGGCCGCCGGTCGGCAAAGCCTGCCACCAGCTTGCGTGCATCGGCTTCGCGCCCAGCCTTGAGATAGGCCGCCAGCAGGGTGTTCTGGACGAGGTCGCGCTGGGCGCGGCTCCCGCCGATCCTTACGGTCTCGGCCAGCGTCGGCTCCAGGACGGCAATCGCCTTGTTCCAGTCTCCTTCGGCGAAGGCCGCCATCCCGTTGGCGAGCCGCGGCACGACATCGCCGGCCGGCGATCGTCCGGACGCCGCGCGCTCGGTGAGCTCCGAGACGAAGGCCACGCTGCCGTCGCGGTCGCCGGCGACGACCGACGAGAGCGCGCGATGCACGTCGACGAAGGCGATGCCGGGCTTGGGAAAGAACTTCCGGCCGTAGGTGTGGACCTCGTTCCACAGCGCTGGCCGCCGCTCATGACCGGCCAGCTCGGCGCGCCACAGGAAGGCCGGCGCGTCGGTCGCGACGTTCAGTGCGGGGCCCCAGGCGCCGCCGGGATGAACCTGCGCCTGGTAGACCTTCCAGGCGCGCTCGGTGTCGCCCAGGATCAGGGAGAACAGCGCCACGTGCCAGGAGATATGGCAGTGCATCAGCCCCTCGCGCGGGTAGGTCGGCAGCCACTTGTCGAGATAATCGAGCGCCGTGCGATCCTCGCCCATTTCGTAGAGGACATGCGCCTTGATGTGGGCGCCGTGAGCATTTTTCGGGTTCTGCGCCATGCTGCGCTCGATCAGCGCCAGCGCCTCGTCGAGCCGGCCATACTCCTCGAGAGCGAACGCATAGACGCCCTGGAACCACCAGTCGTCAGCGAGATGCGGCTCGAGCGCCGCGAGGAACTCGACCTGCTCGGGCTCGCGGCCCTGGCGGCCGCTGAAGCCGATGAGACCGAACACGCCGGTGGCGGGGGCGGCGACCATGGCGTCCCGCGGATGCTGTTCGAGGTGCGCGCGCGTGGCGGCGAGCGATTCGACCGGCTTGCCTTCGATGGCGAGCGCCAGGGCGTTGACATGCGATTGCTCGCGCGGCGCGGCGTTAGCTGCAAGCTCGCGGGCGCGCGCCGCCGATTGCCGTGCGCCGGCGACATCGGCCATCAGAAAGCGGGCGCGGGCGAGGGCAATGTGCGCCAGGGCAAAATTCGGGTCGGCTTCGAGAGCCCGCGCAAGATGCGCCGCATCGCCATGGGCCGCGGACAACAGGCAGTCGGCGCCCGCGACATAGGCATCGCGCGCGGCTTCGGAAGAGGTGGTAAGGGGCAATCCATATCGGTCGGTCAGCATGGTCAGACCATGTAGCGGTTGGCGGGGCGGTTCAAGTGCGCAACCATGTCGCCCAAGCCAGCAGAGGACACGCCAGCGGAGGAGAAGTCATGTCGAGCGAATTGAAGGGGAAGGTTGCCCTGGTCACCGGCGCCAGCCGCGGCCTCGGTGAGGGCGCGGCGCGCGCCCTTGCCCATGCGGGTGCCAAGGTGATGTTGGTCGCGCGCGACGGCGCGCTGGCCGGCCGCGTGGCGCGCGACATCGCAGGCAAGGGCGGACAGGCCGAGGCAATGGCCTGTGACGTCTCGGACTATGCCGCGGTCCACAAGCTGGTGGCCGAAACCCGCGCGCGCCTGGGCGGGCTCGACATCCTGGTCAACAATGCCGGTGTGATCGAGCCGATCGCCGAGATCGCCACCTCCGACCCAAAGGCGTGGGCCGACAACATCACAATCAATCTCATCGGCGCCTATCACGTGATCCGTGCGGTGCTGCCGGAGATGCTGGCCAAGGGCGGCGGCACCATCGTCAACGTGTCGTCGGGTGCGGCCTACCGGCCGCTCGAAGGCTGGAGCGCCTATTGCTCGGGCAAGGCGGGGCTTGCCATGTTGACCCGCGCCATCGAGCTCGAAACCAAGGGCCGCGGCATCCGTGTCTTCGGTTTCTCGCCCGGCACCATCGACACCGAGATGCAGGTGAAGATCCGCGCCTCGGGCATGAACATGATCAGCAAGATCCCACGCGGCGATCTCTCGCCGGTCGAGCATGCCGTGCGCGGCCTGGTGCATCTCTGCACGGCCGCCGCCGACGACCTGGTGGGACAGGACGCCTCGATGCGCGACGAGCCTTTCCGCCAGCGCATCGGGCTGGGCTGAGGCCGCGGCGGAGGCTACACTCGCCTCGGCGTTGATCTCATTGGGGGAACCGGGCGGATGCCTGATCAGCCGATTCTGGAGCCGCAGGCTCTGACGCAGGCGGACATCGACCAGCGCGTCTTCGATCTCTACGACGAATATTGTCACGGCCGCATCGACCGGCGCTCCTTCCTGGCGCAGGCGGCCGTCGTGACGGTGGGTGGCCTCGCGATGGCCGAGGCGCTCTTGCCACGATACGCGCGGGCGCAGACCATCTCCTTCACCGACCCCCGCATCAAGGCGACCTACGTCACCTATCCCTCGCCGGGCGGCAGCTCGGGCCAGATGCGCGGCTATCTGGTGCAGCCCGCCGGCAACGGCCCGTTCCCGGCGATCCTGGTGATCCATGAGAATCGCGGGCTCAACCCCTACGTCGAGGATGTCGCCCGCCGCGTCGCGACCGAAGGCTTCGTTGCGCTGGCGCCGGATGGCCTGTTCCCGGTCGGCGGCTATCCCGGCAATGACGACGACGGTCGCACGCTGCAGGCCAAGCTCGACCAGGTGAAGCTGCGCACCGACATGGCGAACAGCGCCAGGTTCCTGAAAGCGCATCAGCTGTCGAACGGCAAGCTCGGCGCCACCGGCTTCTGCTGGGGCGGCGGCACGACCAACTTTCTGGCGGTGACCATGGGCGCCGACCTGCAGGCGGCGGTGCCGTACTACGGCGCCGCGGCCGAGACGGCGTCGGTGCCTTCGATCAAGGCGCCGCTGCTCATCCAGTACGCCGAGAACGACGAGCGTATCAACGCCATGTGGCCGGCCTACGAGGCGGCGCTCAAGGCCGCCAGCGTGCCGTACCAGATGTTCACTTATCCGGGAACGCAGCACGGCTTCCACAACAACTCGACGCCGCGCTACCAGGAGGCGGCCGCCAAGCTCTCCTGGGAGCGCACCATCGACCATTTCAAGAAGTACGTGGCGTGACGTTTGACGGAACCTACACGACGTGAGTGCTGAGCAGCGGCCGACGCGTTCGCTCGCCAATGGCCACTTGTACTGGATCGCCGGCGCCTGCGGCTTCGCCACAGGTGTTGTCGGCGCGGGTTTCCATCTTGCCGTCGATGCGTTGCTGCGCTGGCCGGACTGGCTGGTCGACCGCCTGGGCTTCAGCGCGCTCACCATCGCCGCTGGCGCGGGCATCGCCGCCACCGGAGTCACACTCGCCTACCTGCTGACCCGCTATGTCGCCCCCGAGGCGTCGGGCAGCGGCGTGCCCGAGGTCGAAGGCGCCATGGAGGGCCTGCGCGTGGTGCATTGGCGTCGCGTCCTGCCCGTGAAGTTCGTGGGCGGCGTGCTCGGCCTGTCGTCCGGCCTGGTGGCGGGGCGTGAGGGGCCCACCATTCACATGGGCGCCTCGATCGGCGCCGCGCTCGCCGAATGGCTGCGGCTCGACAAGCTCGACCTGCACACGCTGCTGGCGGCCGGCGCCGCCGCGGGGCTGGCGGCCGCCTTCAATGCGCCGCTCGCCGCGGTGCTGTTCATCATCGAGGAGACGCGCAAGGAGTTCCGCTACACCTTCCGCTCCTACGTCGCCGTCATCGTCGCCTCGGCGGGAAGCGGGTTCGGCATGGAGCTGGTCGGCGGCACGGCACCGCCGCTCAGGATGGATACTGCCGCACTGCCATTGATGCTGCTGCCGAGCTTCATGCTGCTGGGCGCGGCCCTGGGCGTGCTGGGCGTGGTGTTCAACAAATGCCTTGTGCTGGCGCTCGACTGGCGCACCAAGACCTTCGCTTCGGTGCCGTGGCTCTATGCCGTGCTGGTCGGCGCGGCGATCGGTGTGCTCGCCTTCGTGCTGCCGCTGGCCATCGGCGGCGGCGAGCTGCTGATCCCTGGCATGCCGTCGGCCGACCTGCCGCTCAAGACGCTGCTGCTCATCGCCGCCGTACGCTTCATCGGCACCATGGCGAGCTATCCGGTGAACGTGCCGGCCGGCATCTTCTCGCCGCTCCTCGCCATTGGTACCACGGTCGGCCTGATCGGCAGCGGCCTGCTCGAGGCGATGCTCGAGCACACGGACATTGCGACGCCTCCGCTGCTGGGTGTGGCTTTCGCCGTGACGGCGATGGGCGGGCTGTTCTCGGCCA
>JADHLS010000100.1 GCA_016780605.1 Reyranella sp. | reverse complement strand
CGATGCCCATGTCCATTTCGACCAGGACACTGCCGACGGCTCGGTGTTCTGCGACGATTTCGAGAGCGGCAGCCGGGCGGCGGCGGCCGGCGGCACCACCACCATCATCCCCTTCGCCTACCAGAGCCGCGGCCAGGGACTGCGCGACGTGGTCGACCGCTATCACAAGCGCGCCAACGGCAAATCGCTGATCGACTACGCCTTCCATGTGATCCTGTCCGACCCCAGCGAGAAGATCATGGGCCAGGATTTCCCCGCCCTGGTCGCCGAGGGCTACACCTCGTTCAAGGTCTACATGACCTACGACGACATCAAGCTCACCGACCGCCAGATGCTCGAGGCGCTCGCCGCGGCGCGGCGCGAGCAGGCCATGCTGATGATCCATGCCGAGAATTCCGACTGCATCGAATGGCTGACCGAGCGGCTGGAGCTGAAGGGCATGACGGCCGCCAAGTTCCATGCCACCTCGCGGCCCTTCGTGGTCGAGCGCGAGGCCACGCACCGCGCCATCTCGCTGGCCGAGCTTCTGGACGTGCCGATGCTGCTGGTGCATGTCTCGGCCAAGGAAGCGATGCACGAGATCCAGCGCGCCCAGGCGCGCGGCCTGAAAGTCTACGGCGAGACCTGTCCGCAATACCTGTTCCTGAGCGAGGAGGATTTCGAGAAGCCGGGCGACGAAGGCAGCAAATGCGTGTGCTCGCCGCCACCGCGCGGCACCGACAACCAGGAGCACATCTGGACCGGGCTGGCGGCCAACACCTTCCACGTCCTGTCGTCGGACCATGCCGCCTTCAAGTACGACGACGTGCGCGGCAAGAAGCTGCCGGGCGCCGACAAGAGCTTTCGCAAGATCCCCAACGGCGTGCCCGGCGTCGAGACGCGCCTGCCGCTCTTGTTCTCCGAAGGCGTCAACAAAGGCCGCATCACGCTGCAGCAGTTCGTGGCGCTCAGCTCGACCAATGCGGCCAAGATCTATGGCCTGCATCCGCGCAAGGGCACGATCGCCGTCGGCGCCGATGCCGACATCGTGCTGTGGGACCCCAAGCGCAAGGTGAGCCTCACCAACTCGATCCTGCACCACAATTGCGACTACACGCCCTACGAGGGCCGCGAGCTCACGGGCTATCCGGTGATGACCCTGTCACGTGGCGAGATCGTGATGGAAGAAGCCAAGATGAGCGGCTCGGCCGGCCGTGGCCTCTTCCAGCGCTGCGACCGCCCCGAAGCGGCGCGGCCGCGCGGCAAGCCGCTGATCGATCCGTCGATCTTCAGTTAGGCGTCCTCATACTCCTCCCCCGTCATACGGGGGAGGATACAGGAGGGGGAGAGCCGCAAGGACGGCCCTCTCCGCAGAAGAGATCATGATCTGCAATCGGCTCGCATCGACGATGTTGCCTTTCCCCCTCCCTACCCTCCCCCGTTTGACGGGGGAGGAGAAGATGTCAGCCGAACCGTCTCAGCGAGTATTGCTCAACAGGCAGGCTGGTCGACCGCCCCGTCAGCATCTCCGCCGTCAGGCGCGACAGCACGGGGGCCAGCGTGTAGCCGTTGGAGCTGACGCAATTGTAGAAGCCCGGCAGGCCGGCCACCTCGCCCAGGATGGGCGCGCGGTCGATGTTGACGTTCATGCCGGCCCAGATGCGGACGGCGTAAAGCTCGGCCAGCGCCGGCACGGCGCGGCTCGCGATCCAGAGGTTCCCCTCGACGCTGTCGCGCAAGGGCCGCGACAGTCGTTGCGCTTCGTCAAGCCCCGCGGTCCATCCGCCGCCGATCATGAAGGCGCCGGAGCCCATCTGCTTCAGGGTGAGATGGCGATGGGCATAGGCGACCAACCGTGACAGCGTCGGCGCCGCCGGCTCGGTCACGACCATCTGCAGCGGCGCGGCGCGCACCGGGAGGTCGACGCCGACCATCCGCGCCACTTCGGCCGCCCACGGTCCCGCCGTGTTGACCACGCGCCTGGCGCGAATCTCGCCGCGGCTGGTGGTGACCTTCCAGCGCGTGCCATCGCGCTCGATGGCCAAAACATTACTGCCGCGCCTGAAACGTGCGCCCAGCGACTTGGCCCGGGCGACCACGGCATAGGTGCCTTTCAGCGGATTGATCTTGCCTTCGCCCGGGCACCATTCGGCGGCGATGGCGACGTCACCGATGCAGGGCTCGAGCGCCCGCAGCTCGTTCGCGCCCAGAAGCTCGGCCTCGATGCCGCGGCTGTTCTCCAGCGCGATCTTGCCCTTGAGGAAGGCGACGTCGCGCTCGTTCTCGGCCAGCATCAGGCCGCCGCACATCTTCATCTCGAGATCCTGGCCGGTGTCGCGCTGGATGTCGGCCCACAACGCCACCGACGCCGGGCCGAGCGGCAGGGTGTCGGCAGCACGGTTGTTGGGCTGCACATCGAGAGAGAAGTCGAAGGCCAGCAGCTGGACGTGCAGCGAACCGGCATTGGCGCCAGAGGCCTGCAGGTTGACGTCGTCGCGCTCCACGACCATGGCCTCGATGCCCTCGCGCGCCAGCCAGTAGGCGAGGCAGGAGCCGGCGACACCGCCGCCGATCACCAGCGTGTCGACTGTCTCCGGCGGCAACGGCTCGACGTCGCGGGGCCGCGCCATGTCGGGCGGTACGAAATCCTTGTGGCCGGTCCATTCCGGCCGCTCGACGGTGAGCGCGCGGATCGGCACCGGCTTGGCCGGCGGCCGCGGCGCGAACAGGCCGAACTCGCCGACATCAGTGGTCGTCATGCGGGCCACCAAAGAGGCGCAGTAGCGGCCCTGGCAGCGACCCATGCCGACGCGACAGGCGCGCTTCAGCGATGCGGGTGAATCGTGGCCGGCCGCGATCAGCGTGCGCAGTTCGCCCGCCGTCACTTCCTCGCAGCGACAGACCACGACGGCATCGTCGATCGCGGCGGTATCGACCGGCGGCGCCTCGAACAACGTCCAGAGAGCCGACTGGAAGCGCGTCGCGCGGGCGAGCGTGCGCCGGGCTTCGGCGGGGTCGGCCACCTTGAGGCCAAGATCGCCCGCGATCGCCGCGGCCGCCAGCGCGCCCTGCGCCATCGCGGCATGGGCGCCGCCGAAGCGCGCGCCGTCGCCGATGGCGAAGACCTCGGCGAGGCTGGTGCGGCCGTTGGCATCGGTCAGGGTCTCCATCGAGCCGGTGCCGCGGGCCACGAAACGATGGGCGCAACCCAGCGAGCGTGCCAGCTCCGACGACGAGGCAAAGCCATAGTTCAAAGCGACGATGTCGGCCTCGATGGTGAGGTCGCCTGCCTGCACGCCGCGCACGCGATCCTCGCCCAGCACGCGAGTCGCGCGACGATTCCAATGCAGCTTGCTGCCCAAACGGCTGGCGAGCGACAGGCCATCGACCAGGAGAAAGGGATCGGCGATGGCGGCACTCGCCAGCGCGCGCCATTGGCCGAGGCCGGGACGCGGCGCGGCCTCGAGCACGGCCACGACATTGACCCCGCCGTCGAGAAGCTCGATGGCGGTCTGCAGGCACAGTGGGCCGTTGCCTGCGATCACGACACGTTCGGCGGGCGACACGCGATAGGAGCGCGCCATCGTCTGCAGGCCGCCCACCGTCATCGCGCCGGGAAGCGTCCATCCGGGCACCGCCGGCGATTGCTCGTAGGCGCCCGTCGCCAGCACCAACCGCTTCGGCCGATAGAGATGCGAGCGGCCGGCGACGATGGCAGCGACTTCGGTGGGAGAGAACGCCGCCCACACCGTCGCTTCGTTGACGATCCGCGCGCCGGCGCGCAGCGTCGATTGCGCCAGCACCGCACCGTCGCGGAACTGGCGGTCGAGAGTCGAGATGTCGGCAGTGTGCGAAGGCGCCAACGGCTTGAAGAACTGGCCGCCGGGATAAAGCCGCTCGTCGAGGACCACGACGTCGGCGCCGGCGAGCGCCAGGCTGCGCGCGGCGGAAAGACCAGCCGGACCGGCGCCGACGACCAGCACGTCGCAGGCGATCTCCTCGGTCGGCTGCGCTGCTTCCGGCGATGCCGCGGCTGCGGTCGGCGACGACCGCACGTCCATGCCGGCCGAGACCTTGGTGAGGCAGGCGCGCTGGCTCGGCCGGCCATCGACCGTGACCAGGCAGTCGAAGCACACGCCCATGCCGCAGAACGGCCCGCGCGGCGCGCCGGAGCGGGCCTGGCGCACGGTAACGACGCCGTTGGCAGCGAGCGCCGCGGCGATGGTCTCGCCGTCCAGCGCCTCGATCTCGCGTCCGTCGAAGTGGATCCGCACCGGTGAGCCGGTCGGCCGCATGTCGGGGTGCTTCAGGCGCATGGCAAAAGGTCTACAATGCCGACCTTCTCGTGTCCTCCCCCGTCATACGGGGGAGGATACAGGCGGGGGAAAGCCGCAGGGACGATCTCACAACGAAAGAGATCATGATCCGAAACTGGCCGATGTCCGGCCTGTTGCCGGCCCCCTCCCTACCCTCCCCCGTAAGACGGGGGAGGAGATCGGTAGGAGTTCGAGATGAAGAAGAAGTTTCGCGGGACCTATACCGTCCTGATCACGCCCTTCACGGCCGACGGAAAGAAGGTCGACGAGGCGGCACTGCGGCGGCTGGTCGATTTCCAGATCGAGGAAGGCATCCACGGCCTGATCCTGCTCGGCAGCACCGGCGAGTTCCTGAGCGTGACGCCCGACGAGCGGCGCCAGATCGTCGAGATTGTCGTCAAGCAGGCCGCCGGCCGTGTGCCCGTCCTGATCGGCACGGGCGCGGAATGGACCGACGAGGTCGTGCGCGCGAGCCGCGAGGCCGAATCGATGGGCGCCGACGGCGTCATGATCATCCCGCCCTTCTACAGCGTGCCGACCGACGACGAGCTCTACACCCACTACAAGAAGGTGTCGGACGCGATCGGCATCCCGATCATGGTCTACAACAATCCGGCGACGGCCAATGTCGACATGATGCCGGAGCTGATCGCCCGCCTGGCCCAGATCCCCAACTGCCAGTACGTCAAGGAATCGACGCTCGATCCGACGCGCGTGCGCGACATCATTCGCCTCGCCGGCGACAGGATGACGGTGTTCGCGGGCGTGCTGGGCTACGAATCCTTCTGGCTGGGCGCCGAGGGCTGGGTCGCGGTCTGCTCCAACGTGATCCCGCGCTGGTCGGCCGAGCTGTTCGAGCTGGTGGCCGACAAGCGCGACATGGATGCCGCACTCGCCCTCTACAAGAAGATGACGCCTTTGCTGTGGTGGGTCGGCGGCCCGCGCTACGTCTCGGGCACCAAGGCCTGCTTCGAGATGATGGGCATGCCGATGGGGCCGCCGCGCGCACCGCGCCTGCCATTGCCCGAGGCGCAGCGGCCGGCGCTGCGCGAGGTGCTGCGGCAGATGGGTGTGCTCGGCGAGGAGCGAAAGCGGGCCTAGCTCAGTGATCGTCGCGCGCCAGCTGCTTGTCCGCCTGCGCGCCGTAGGCCCGGCCGTAATAGGCCTCGATGTGGCGCTGAACGAAGTCCCAGCAGGTGGTCATCACCAGATAAATGATGGCGACGACCATGAACACCTCCAGCACCTGGAACTTCTGCTGCATCAGGATCTGGCCGCGGCGCAGCACCTCCTCCATGGAGATCACCGAGGCGATCGACGTGGTCTTCAGAAGGCCGTTCACCGAGTTGCCGAGTGGCGGGATGATGACGCGCAGCGCCTGCGGCAGCACGACCAGGCGGAAGATCTGGAACGGCCGCAGGCCCAGGGCGCGCGCTGCCTCGGTCTGGCCCTTGGCCACCGACAGGATGCCGCCGCGCAGGATCTCGGAGAGATACGCCGCCTCATTGAGCGCCAGGCCCAGGATCGCCGACTCCAGCACGCTGAAGCGCACCAGGCCGAGCTGCGGCAGGCCGGTGTAGATGATGATGAGCTGCACCAGGAGCGGCGTGCCGCGGAAGATCCAGACGTAGGTCTGGGCACTGCGCGACAAGGCCTTGTGCTTGCTGAGACGCATCACCGCCAGCAAGAGGCCGAGCAGGCCGCCCAGGATCAGCGTGCTGAGGGTGAGCCCGATGGTCCACAGGGCGCCTTCGAGCAGATAGAGATTGGTGAAGTAGCTCCAGAAGCCTTCCCAATTCCAGACTTTCATTGCGGGCTCTCCGCTCTTTCTGTCATCCTGAGCGCAGCGAAGGATCCCATGCCGATTGCAATCGGCATGCTGGTGGAAATGCCATGAGGTCCTTCGCTGCGCTCAGGACGACAAGGGCCTAAGCCGGTCCCGGGCCTTTGATCGAGAAGCTGGGCTCGTCGATCTTCAGCACGCCGTACTGATCGAGCAGCTTGTCGTAAGTGCCGTCCTTCTTGAGCTCGTTCAGCGCGCCCACGATCGCGTCGGCGAGCGGCTTGTTGGCGACGGCGAAGCAGGCGGTCTGCGGGAAGACGCCGCTGATCGCGCGCGTGAAGTCGCCGCGGTTCTGCATGAACATCGCCGTGGCGTCGATGCTGGTCGCGGCATCGGCTTGGCCGGTGCGCAGCGCCTGGAAAGCCTCGGCGAAGTTGTTGAAGGTCATGACGGTGATCGGCTTCAGGCCCTTGTCGGTCGCCATCTTGGCCACTTCGCGCGTGCGCCGTTCCTCGATGCCGCCCAGCTCGACGGCGATGCGCTTGCCGGCGAGATCGTCGACGGTCTTCAGGCCGAGCGGATTGCCCTTGACCGCAAGGAAGGAGATCGCCGCCTGCTCGTAGGGGATCATGTACATCAGCTTCGACCGCTCCTCGGTCCAGAAGATGCCGGTGTTGATCATGTCCCAGCGCTTGGCCGCCAGGCCCGGGATCATGGTGGCGAACTCGGTGCGGATGTATTCGGGGGCCAGGCCGAGCTTCTTGCAGCATTCGTTGGCGAGCTCGACGCGCATGCCCTTGAGCTCGCCCTTGTCGTCGACGTACTGCAGCGGCGGCAGGGTCGGATTGATCGACATGACGAGCGTGCCCGCCTTGATGATGTTGGGCGGCGCGATCTTGGGTTGGGCCTGGGCGAAGCCTGGTGCGGCAGCCAAAAGTGGCGCTGCGGCCGATGCTTTCAGCAGGCTGCGACGGCGAATCATTGTCTTTGTCATGTCAGTCCCCCAATCGGTCCCCGGCGGAATGCAAGTTTGACGCCGAGGCGCCCTCTTGTCCCGGACCGACTGAGATCATGTCGCACCAACCGGAGATTACGGCGGCGGTGACTTCTGACGCCTGGTGGTAGCCCTTCTTCCTCCCCAGCGAAGCTGGGGAGGTGTCAGCGTCTTACGCTGACGGAGGGGTCATGAGCATCAGTCGAGTTGCTCATGACCCCTCCGCCCGCTGCGCGGGCACCTCCCCTTCGCGGAGTCCGCGAAGGGGAGGAAGCTTGATCACGCCGGCGCGATGAAGCCGTAGCGCAGGTTGGAGGGATCGCGACCCTTGCGCTCGTAGTCGGTTTTGATGGCGGCGAAGCGGTCCTCGCGCCACGCCGCCTTCTTGACCTCGTATCGGTACATCTTGGCCGAGTTCTCGCCGAAGATGGCGCGCTTCACCGGGCCGTCGGCCGGACCGAGCTCGGCGAAGCCGAACTTCTTGCGCATGTCCTCGGGGATTTCCAGCCGCCGCAGGCCCTCGATTTGCCATTGTGGCGCACCGGTCCACACCGCGTCGGTGCCCCACACGATGTGATCGACGCCCATGCCCTTGATCAGCTGGCCCATCAGGGCGGCGGAGAGGCGCGGTTCGGTCACCGTGGTCTGCGCGAAGATCTGGCCGAGATCGGCGTAGACGTTGCTGACGCCGTACTTGCCGGGGATCTCGGCGAGGTCGGTCGTCCATTCGATGCGGCCGGTCTTCTCGAACTGCTCGTAGCCGCCCAGCGAGGCCCCGGGCGCGCCGGTCCAGCGGAAGGCTGCGTGATAGATCACGAAGCGGATGTTCGGCCAGTCCTTCGCCGCCTTGCCGACATCGTCGACCGCGGCGTAGGGCGTGAGGTGCGGCCAGCGTTGGGCGACCGACGGCGGATAGAGGCCCTTGTGCACGCAGACGATGTCGTAGCCCGCCTTCACGATCTTCTCGTAGAAGGGATAGACCAGCTTCTCGTCGTCCATGCGCCAGGGATGGCGCGCCAGGTCCTTGTTGGTGTTGTCGCCGACCGTGTAGCCCTTCCACGAATCGGGCTTCAGGGTGGCGATGCACTTGTCGACCTCGTCCATCCAGCCGTCGTAGCCCGGCGTGAAGATGGCGTGCGACAGCAGCCGCTTGGAGCCGGCCGCCTTGTTCACCTTCTCGCGCGCCTCGGCCTTCATCTCGTTGGTCAGGAACCAGTCGCGCGGATCCTCCGAGGCCGAGCCGCTGATCAGCGCCACCTTGGTGTCGCTGTCGAGATAGACCTCCTTGAACCAGTTCGGATACTTGAGGTCGTCGATGGTCTGCGGCTTGTTGACGAGATCGGGATTCCAGCCGGCCTTGCCCACCGCCTCGCGGCCGCGAACGAACGCCGCGAGCCGCGTGTCGTCGCGCAGGAAGTGCGTGTGCACGTCCATGATGAACTGGTCCTTCAGACCGTCGGCGCGCGCCTGGGCGAGATCGACGCTCTTGGCTTCGGCGGGCGAGGCGCCATAGAGCGGACCGTAGACCTCGTTCATGGCGACGTAGGCCGTCGTCATGCCCGCCGCGGTCTGGAAGAAGCGCCGGCGCGACAGGCCGTTCTTCTTGCCATACTCGTCGGCCAGCGCGTTCATGCGCGCCTCGACCTTGCGCTGCCGCTCGGTCTGCGGCGCCGGCATGAACTCATCGCTCGACACGACCTGCGTCGGCACCGGCGTGCCGCTGTCGATCAGGCGGGCGGGGGAAACGCTTGCATGTTCTTCGTCGCTCAACATGCCCATGGTGGTCCTCCAGGGACTAGCGGAAACGCGGCATCACCTTGGTCCAGAACGTCTCGATGGATTTCATCAGGATCGGGTGTGGAACCAAGGCATTGTAAGTGTAGCAGAACACCCAATCGACCGGCTGGCGTTTTTGCTGGGTCTCCATGGCGCGCAGCACGGTGTCGACGGTGCCGACATAGGCATAGCCCATGGCGATGATCTCCTCGGCCGTCGGGTATTTGCCGGTCTTGGGATCCTGCATGCCGCGGCGGAAACCGAAGGGCTCGAACCAGGCTCGTCCGGAGAACTGGCCTGAATCACGCCACAGCGCCATCGCCTCCTCGTCGGTATCGGTGATGATGACGTCGCGCAGCACGCCGACGCCCTGGCCCCTGGGCTTGCCCGAGACCTCCGAATAGACGCTGTAGAGCTTCTCCTCATAGACCGGCAGCATCGGCGGCAGGATCGGCGTCACGCCTTCCTGGGCGCAGAAGCGCACGGTGTTCTCGGAGCTGGCGAAGGGCTGGAACAGCGGCGGATGCGGCTTCTGCAAGGGCTTCGGCACGACGCCGACCGCCGTGAGGATGCCGTTCTCGACGCCCTTCCCCCATTTCTGCGTGGTGTCGAGCGTCCACGGCGTGGGACCAGCCGGCACCTTCCAGAACTTGCCGTCGAAGGTCAGCATCTCCTCGGTCCAGCATTTCTTGACGATGCGGAAGTTCTCCTCGAAGGCGAGGCGATTGGCGTTGTCGATCTCGTCGTGCTGGTTGGGCAATGCGCCATGGATGCCGTGCGTCTGCTGCGCCATGACGTCGACCCAGCGGCGCTGGTAGCCGCGGGCGAAGCCCGCGTTGGCGCGGCCGCCGGTCATGTGGTCCAGCATGGCGATGTCTTCGGCGACGCGGATCGGATTGCTGGCCGGCAGCACGATGCCAAGCTGGCCGACGCGGATGCGCTTGGTCTGCATCGCGAAGTAGAGATCGAGCAGCACCGGATTGTTCGAGAGCTCGAAGCCCTCGATGTGGAAGTGATGCTCGGTGAAGCTCACCGAATCGTAGCCCAGCTGATCGCCGAGCTTTATCTGCTCGGTGAGCTCGCCCAGCATGCGCTGGTAGAAGTGCGGGTTCATGCCGGCCATGCCGGCTTCGATCTCGGCGCGGCTGCCGATGCTCGGCAGGTAGAACAGCGACGCCTTCATGCCTTCCCTCCGAGGACCTCACCCTGAGGAGCGCACGAAGTGCGCGTCTCGAAGGGTGGGACCAGTCATGGCGTTGCCCATCCTTCGGGACGGCGCTGCGCGCCTCCTCAGGATGAGGATGGAGAGGGTGGCACGGTTCCCGGCTTGGGGTCGATCCTTCTCAACTTCCCTTGCGAAACGGGTTGGCAATGCGCAGGCGGCGGTCGATGACCATGCCGTGCTGCATATCCTCCGACCACAGCGTGTCGCTGTTCGCCTGCAGCGCCGACGCTACGACCAAGGCATCGAACATCGCATAGCCATAGCGCTCGGCGATCCGCAAAGCCTCGTCGTGTACGGCGAGATCGATCGGCAGGATCGTGGGGCAGAACACCCGCAGCGCGGAGATGGCGTCACGCAACTCCTGCCAGTCCATGCCGAGCTTGCGCCGCGCGACGTTGGCGAACTCGTTCAGTCCCTGCACACTGATCGTCGGGCGAGCGTGTAGCAGATCCAAGGACACAGTGGCTCTCTCGTCGGTCGTAAATGCGTAGATCAGGATATTGCTGTCGAGGAACGCCGCCATGTTGCCTACCGCGCGTTGGCCTCGTCGCGATCGAACTTCCAGTCCGGGGGCAAATCCTTGCGCAGCGCCAGGATGCGCTTAAGGGCACGTTCGCGGCTGCGGTC
>JADHLS010000099.1 GCA_016780605.1 Reyranella sp. | reverse complement strand
AGCGCCTCGCGCTGCTCGATGAGCAGGCGGGCGTTCTCCATGGCCACGGCGGCCTGGGCGGCAAAGGCCTCGACGAGGGCGATCTGCCGGTCGCTGAACGGCCTCACCTCCGGACGATAGAGCACGAACAGCCCCATCACGCCGCGCTCGTTGACCAACGGGACCATGATGAAGCTGCGGATGCCGCCCAGCTCGACTCCGGCGACGCTCATCGGCACGCGACCGCGATACATCTCGGATGCCGCCATGTCGGGTTGGTGCAGGGTCTTGCCCAGGCGCAGCACCTTGGCCATCCCGGTATTGGGATCGATGTATTGCGGTGTGCTCCAGTAGTCGACGAGCGCCTGCGGCATCCCGTACATGGCAAGCGCCATGGCATGATCGTTGGCGACCGACACCAACCCGCCAGAGGGTGCATCGCAGAGAGAAGTCGCCCGCGTGAGGATAAGATGGAAGACAGCCGAGAAGTCGCCGGTCGAGGCGTTGATCGCTTGAAGGACCTCGGCCATCGCCGCCTGCTGCGCGCGCGCCTCGTCGCGCTCGGCAAGAGCCGCGTCGAGCTGCCGCCGCAGCGCATCGCTCGTTTGCGCCTGTGTCGCTTCAGGCCCTGCGGCCACCCCTGCCCCCGTTCGTCATCCCCAGCCCCCGCCGCAACCGTAGCGGATCGCGGATTTTCTTACTATCGCAGTCGCCGGCCGGGCTTTGTGCGTTTACGCACCTTCAACATCTCCGCGACACTTGGAGTGAATCACGTCCTCGGCGATCAATCCGTCGGCCTATGATCGGCGGGCGTAGGCGTCTGCGGGTCAGCTGCGCGCGCCGCGGAGGATGTGAACAGCCACTGGTCGGCCCCTGCGGCACGGCCCTCCTTGAACACCGCGATGGCGCGCGCCTGATTACCCTTTCTCCAGAACGCTTCCGAGACATCGCGATAGACCATGGCGGTGGCGCTCGCCCTGATCGACGGGTCCGTCAGGCTCAACGCGCCCTTGGCGAGCACAAGGCTTTCCTCACCGCCAAGCCGGTCGCCGGCGAGGATCTGGTAGCCGGCGAGCGCACCGTAAGCCAGCGCAAGCGTCCCGCAGTTGATGTTCTTGGCTCGTGAGCATTGGTCGGGTCCGGAGAACCGCTCGACCTCCTTCTTCTGCAGGCTCACCGCCGTCTTCTGGTCGCCGCTGTCGGAAGCCTGCAGGGCGGCTTCCTGGTAGGAAGCGCTTCCACAGGATGCCAGCATCAATGCACACGCCGCGACTGCGACGATGTTCCTGAGCAGGTGCATCCCGACGGATGAGCCGGCCATTTCGAGTCCTTTGCACAAATAGCCGGTAGATCGGCCCCCATCGCCAGCTTACCTGAGAGCGCGGCACGCTGCGACCATTGCCAGGCGCGGCCCATTGGCGTGATTGCCTGTCCGTGCCGCCCCTCGGCTCGACGGCCTACTTGGGGCACGCGATCTGGCCCATACTCGCCGCCGTTCCAAGATATGATTGGGGGGAAGGTCGACATGGATCTCCATCTGCGCGGCAAGACCGCTCTCGTCACCGGCGCCTCCAAGGGCATCGGTCTCGCCTGCGCCCGCCAGCTCGCCGAGGAGGGCTGCCATCTGCACCTCGCGTCGCGCACAAAGGCCGACCTCGAGAGGGCCAAGGCTGAGATCCAGTCCCGGCACAACGTCTCGGTGACGGTCCATCCTGTCGATCTCAGCAACGGCGACGCCGCGCGGGCGCTGGCGGCGGCGTGCAGCGACATCGACATCCTGGTGAACAACGCCGGCGCCATCCCGGCCGGCGACCTGCAGGCGATCGACGAGAAGCGCTGGCGCGAGGCGTGGGACCTCAAGGTGTTCGGCTATATCAACCTTTGCCGCGCTGTGTATCCCGTGCTCAAGGCAAAGGGCGGCGGCGTCATCGTCAACGTATTGGGCGCCGCCGGCGAGCGGCCGACCTGGGGCTACATCGCCGGCAGCGCCGGCAACGCCTCGCTGATGGCCTTCACCCGCGGCATGGGCGGCACCAGCCTGGTCGACAAGGTGCGCATCGTCGCCTGCAATCCCGGCCTGATCAGCACCGAGCGCATGGAGACCATGCTGCGCGCCACCGCCAAGGAAAAGCTCGGCGACGCCGAGCGCTGGCGCGAGCTGATCCCCAAGAACCCGCCGGTCGGCACGGCTGAGCAATGCGCCGATCTGGTAGCCTTCCTGGCATCGGACCGCGCCTCGCACATCGCCGGGACGGTGGTCACGATCGACGGCGGCGCCGCGCATTTCGCAGGCGTGCTCTAGACGAGCCGCCTAGCGGCTGAAACGCGCTCGCCACCTCGACAAGGCGATCAGGTGGGATGAATATTTGTGATCGCTATGTGCACGGGAGGAAAGCCATGTCCGATACGAAGCATTGGCAGTTCAAGCACGATGTCGCGACCGACGCCAAGTGGACGCCGGGCCTGCGCGAGATCTTCGAGTACCGCGATCTCGGCATCAAGGACGGCACCAAGGGTGACTATGTCGCGCACCTGGTTCGCCACAACGGCAAGAAGATAAAGGACGAGGTGCAGCAGTGGCATGTCCACGACTGCACGTTCCAGTTCGTCTATGTCATGAACGGCTGGGCGACCTTCGAGTACGAGGGCGAGGGCGTGCGGACGATCAAGAAGGGCGACTGCATCAACCAGCGCCCCGGCATCCGGCACCGCGAGATCGCCTGCTCGGAGGATTTCGAGGTGCTCGAGATCGTGGCCCCGGCGAATTTCAAGACACGCGTTGTCGAGGGACCGGAGACCAAGCAGGCGGCGGAATAACCAAAACCGTCATCCCTCATGCCTCCTCCCCCGTCATCGGGGGAGGATAAAGGAGGGGGAAGGCCGCGCTCGGGGTGTCGCAATTTCAGATCATGGAGTCGGAGAGGTTGTCTTTGCGACTCTCCCCCTCCCTACCCTCCCCCGTATGACGGGGTAGGAATGAGAGGCAGGGAATAAGAGAAGAAACCATAGGGAAGGGAATGCACATGTCTGGACAGTTCCGCCCGTCGCGACGGGCCATGCTCAAGGTCGGCCTCGCGGGAGCGGCGGGTCTTGCCGCACCCGCCATCCTCAGCACCAGCCCGCGGGCCGAGAGCGGGCCCATCAAGATCGGCATGCCGGTGGCGTTGACCGGCCCGCTCGGGTCGGTCGGGCAGCAGACCAAACGCGGCGCCGAGTTCTGGGCCAAGCTGCAGAACGCCAAGGGCGGCATCCTGGGCCGGCCGATCGAGCTGGTGATCGAGGACACCGCCGGGAATCCGGCCAACTGCGTGCGCAAGGCGCAGGAGATGGTGGAGCGCCGCGACTGCCGCCTGATCACCGGGATCACGCTGTCGTCGGAGGCCTTGGCGGTGGTCCCGAAGCTCACGGAATGGGATTCGATCTTCATCTCGGGCATCAACGGCGATGGCCGGCTGACCGCCGACAGCTTCGTGCCGAACTTCTTCCGCGCCAACATCTCGGGGCCGATGGGCACGCGCGCGGTGTCGCTCTACCTGCGCAAGAGCAACATGACCAAGTTCTACGGGCTGGGGCTCGATTATGCCTGGGGCCACAACAGCATCGGCGTGTTCGAGGACGAGGTGAAGAACGGCAAGAAGGAGTTCGTCGGCAAGATCTTCGCGCCGACCGGCACCAAGGACTACTCGCCGTACATCACCAAAATCCGCCAGTCCGGTGCCGACGCCGTCTTCCTGGTGATGCAGGGCGACGACAACAACGCCTTCCTGTCGCAGGCCCAGCAGTACCGCCTGCCCGAGAAGGTGAAGCTGCTGACCGAGATCGTCGACCTCGCGAGCATCCGCGCCGTCGGCGACGCCTCGCTCGGCCTGATCGGCTCCTCGCGCTACAGCTTCACCTACGACCATCCGCTGAACAACGAGTTCGTGGCGGCGTGGAAGAAGGAATACAACACCTACCCCGACACGTTCGAGGGCGAGCAGTGGCAGGCCATGAAGGTGCTCGAGGCCGGCATCACCAAGGCGGGCGGCATCGAGGCCGCCAAGCTCAGGCCGGCGCTCGAGGACATCGAGGTCGAGAGCGTCAAGGGCAAGGTCTTCATCCGCAAGTGCGACCACCAGGGCGTGCAGCAGGGCTTCATGGTCGAGGTCAAGAAGAAGGCGGGGTTCGAAACGCCGGTGCCCGAGGTGATCGCGACCTTCCCGGGCGACCAAACGACGCCCGACTGCAACAAGATGGCGTACAAGGATTAGAGGCCCGCCGTCATCGAATGTTGATCCACCGACAACCTCATCCTGAGGAGCCGCGCGCAGCGCGGCGTCTCGAAGGATGGGAACGAGCACCGTGCCTGCCGCCCATCCTTCGAGACGCACGCCTGCGGCGTGCTCCTCAGGATGAGGTTATCTTTGGTTCACGCTTCTAATCCATGAGCACCCTCGCCCTCCTGCTGACGCAGACCGTCAACGCACTGTCGCAGTCGGCCCTGCTGTTCTTCCTCGGGGTCGGGCTGACGCTGATCTTCGGGCTGATGCGCATCGTGAACTTCGCGCACGGCGCGCTTTACATGCTGGGCGCCTTCGTCGGCTACTCGATCGCCGCCTGGTCGGGCAGCTTCTGGCTGGCGTTGGCGGGCGCGCCGCTGCTGGTCGGGCTGTTCGGCGCGGGCTTCGAGCTCACCATCCTGCGCCGGCTCTATCGACGCGACGCCCATGCCTTCCTGATGGTGACCTTCGGTCTCGCACTGGTGGTCGGTGAGGCGGTGCGGCTGACCTGGGGCTCCGACGCCCTGCAGGTCGCGGGCCCGCCGGCGCTGTCCGGCGTGGTGTTCATGCTCGACGAGCCGTTCCCGGTCTACCGTCTCTTCCTGGTGGCTATCGGCGTCGTGGTGGCGGTGGCGATCTGGCAGTTCCTCGAGCGGGCGCGGCTCGGGCTCCTGATCCGCGCCACCTCGCAGAACGCCGACATGGCCAATGCGCTGGGCGTCGACGTCAAGATGATCCGCTCCTGCGTGTTCGGCATCGGCTGCGGGCTCGCGGCGCTGGGCGGCGTGCTGGCAGCACCGCTGGTCACGGCCTCCAACGGCATGGCGGCGACGGTGATCATCGACGCCTTCGTCATCGTCATCATCGGCGGCATGGGCAGCTTCCTTGGTTCGCTGATCGGCGCGCTGCTGATCGGCTTCGTCCAGGTCTTCGGCAACTACTACGCGCCCGACTTCGCACTTGCCTTCATGTACCTGGTGATGCTGGCCGTGCTGGTGATGCGTCCGGGCGGCCTTCTGGGCAAGGAAGCATGAAGCCACTTACGACGGGCATCGCCGGCATCGCTCTCCTGGCGGTGCTGGTCCTGGCGCCGCTCGGCTTGCCACCCTTCGCCATGACGCTGCTGACCGAGGCGGTGATCCTCGGCCTGTTTGCCATGAGCCTCGACCTGATGTTCGGCTACACAAGGCTGGTGTCGTTCGGCCATGCCGCGGCCTACGGGCTCGGCGCCTATGCCTGCGGCTGGCTGCTGCTCAACACCGGCATGCCGATGCTGTTCGCCGTGTTTGCCGGCGCGCTGCTGACCGGCATCGTGGGGCTGGGTGTCGGCTGGATGTGCACGCTGGCGACCGGCGTCTCCTTCTCGATGCTGACCCTCGCCTTCGCCCAGCTGCTCTACGCCATCTCCTTCAAGTGGACCTCGGTGACAGGCGGCTCCGACGGGCTCGCCGGCATCCCGCGCACCGTGGGGCCGTTCGGCTTTGCCGCCCTGTCGAGCAAGGCGGGCTTCTACTACTTTGCACTGGCCTGCCTGGTTGGCGGCTTCTTGGCGTGCCGCGCCCTGGTGCGCTCGCCCTTCGGCGCGGTGCTGCGCGGCATCCGCGAGAACGAGGCCAAGACCACGGCGCTGGGTTACAACACCCGCCTCTACAAGATCGCCGTGGTCGCGGTGGCCTACGGGCTGGGCGGGCTCGCCGGCGGGCTCTATGCGCCGTTCGCGGGCTTCGCCAACACCGAGCTGCTGTTCTGGCTGCTGTCGGGCCAGGTGCTGATCATGGTGATCGTGGGCGGCGCCGGCACGCTCGTCGGCCCGATCCTGGGTGCCGCCTTCTTCATGCTGATGGAGCACCAGCTCAGCGCCTGGACGGAGGCCTGGGCGCTGTACTTCGGGCTGATCTTCATCGCCTTCGTGCTGTTTGCGCCCGAAGGCATCTGGGGGCTTGCCACGGGATTGGCGACGGGACGCTTTCGTCCCGCCAGCGAAAGGCACTGAGCGTGGCGCTGCTCGAGCTCGACGGCGTGACGCGGCGCTACGGCGCCCTGGTGGCGCTCGACCAGGTCGCCATGTCGGTCGAGGAAGGCGAGGTCCGCGCCGTCATCGGCCCCAACGGCGCCGGCAAGACGACGCTGTTCAACGTCATCACCGGTACGGTGAAGCCGACCGCGGGCACGATCCGCTTCGCCGGGCACGCCATCGCCGGATTGCCCAGCCACCAGATCTGCCGGCTGGGCGTTTCGCGCACCTTCCAGATCACGGCGCTCTTCCCCGAGATGTCGGCGCGCGACAATGCGCGGCTGGCGGCACAGGCGCGACATGCCCGGCGCTGGCTGCCGTTCGGCGGCGGCCACGTCTTTGCCGAGGCCGAGGCGCTGGCCGATGCGGCGCTGCAGCAGCTTGGCCTTACCGCCATCGCCGACCGGCCGGCCGGGCTGCTGAGCCACGGCGACCAGCGGCTGCTGGAAGTCGCCATGGCGATGGCGCAGCAGCCGCGCGTGCTGCTGCTCGACGAGCCGACGCAAGGGCTGTCGGTCGAGGAGACGGCACAGGCGGTCGAGACGCTGGCGCGCTTCCTCAAGGCCTCGCGAATGACCGTGCTGCTGGTCGAGCACGACATGGAGGTCGTGTTCCGCCTGGCCGACCGCATCACGGTGCTGCATCGCGGCGGCGTGATCGCCGACGGCACGCCCGACCAGGTGAAGGCCGACGCGCGCGTGCAGGACGCCTATCTAGGTGGCTTGGAATGAGGGGGCTCGAGTAATGCTCCGCATCGAGGGCATGAACACGCACTACGGCGCCAGCCACGTCCTGCAGGGCGTCGACCTCGACATGCCGCAAGGCCGCATCAGCGCCGTGCTGGGTCGCAACGGCGTCGGCAAGACGACGATGGTGAAGACCATCATGGGGCTGGTGGCGCTGAGCGCCGGACGTGTAGCGATCGGCGACACCGACATCACCGGCTGGCCGCCGCATCTCGTGGCGCGCGCCGGCGTGGCCTACGTGCCCGAGGGGCGCCTGATCTTCCCCGATCTCACGGTGATCGAGAACATCAAGGTCGGCGAGCGCGAGGCTCGCAACGGACGGGGACGCAAGTGGCCGCTGCCACGATTGCTGGAGCTGTTCCCGTCGTTGCGCGAGCGCTCCGCCAACAGAGGCTCGCAGCTTTCGGGCGGTGAGCAGCAGATGCTGGCGATCGCCCGCGCGCTGGTCTCCGACCCCAAGGTGATGCTTTTGGACGAGCCGAGCCAGGGGCTGGCGCCTCTGGTAGTGCGCGAGCTGGCGCGCGTCATCCAGCTGCTGCGCGACGAGGGCGTGACGATCCTGCTGGTCGAGCAGAACATGAAGCTCGCCGAGGCGGTCGCCGATGAGCTGCACATCATGGTCAAGGGCCGCATGGTCTACAGCGCGACACCCGCGGTGTTCCGCGCCGAGGAGGACCAGATCCGGGCGCGCTTTCTTACCGTTTGAGCGCCGCCTTCAGCGCGTCGAATTCTTCCTTGTTGGTACATTCAGTGAGGGCGTCCCAGATCCCAACCGCAACATCCTTCGACAATATCCAGTTCAGCGGCACGTCTTTCCCGTCGATCTGCGGAAGGTAGAAGTGGAAGAAACTGCGATGATCCGCCGAGCAATATTGCTCGCGCGCCTGATGAAGCAGGGCGCTGGAATGACCGCTGCGCACATCGTACACGCCGGCCAACGGCGCCAGCATTTGCAGGACGTTCTTTTTGCTCGGCGTCGTTGGTCCATCGGTCGGTCGCTGGCAGCGAACCGGCCCGGGCTTGATGCGTTCACCGTCGCCCGTCGCCACGACGATGATCGGCTCAACCGGTCTCCCCTTCGCGCCTTTGCCGCCGCGATTCTTGTCCTTGAGCCAGTCCGCGAGATCGAGCGCAGTCTGCAGGCCCTCGTTCTCAAAGTAGCCACCATCGATGAGGGCACCCACGCGCTTTCCATTCTTCTTGCTGAGCAACGTCCCAAAAGGTTCGAGGAAGGGAAACCGCGCCGTATTGTTGATGGCAGTCGATATCTGGACATCAGCTCCTAGCAGGCCGAGCGTGTCGCGGGCACCGCGAATAGGCCAGTCCAGCGGTTCGTTCGCTTCGCCGGTGAAGGGGTTGAACGGAACGGTCATCATCCTGTTTCCGGTCGCCGCATCGGCGCCGTTGGCAAGCCAGATCGGCATGCCAGGCCGCGGTTGCCCGTCGGGCCGGTAAAACAGCGACAGGAATGCCGCGTCGAACTCGAGCGCGCCACCTTTCTCCGCTGCGGATCGCCAGAGGCTTTCAAAGGCCCGCTCTATCGCCTCCGCGCTGTCGCCGCCGCGCGGCTGGAGATCATCGCTCCGAGGCCTGAACCGCGCCAACGCCGCGAATGGCGCGACGAGCGTCCTCGGCAGATCGCCAAGCAGCCGTCCCGCAAGAAGCGGACCTAGCGCGTCCTTACGGAGAGACAGATATGCATGCTTGTTGTCCGACCGAAGAGAGGTGACGCAGCCCTTCTCGTTCGTCGCGCCATGCAGCGTCAGGTAGCCGGCGGCGCCAAGCGAGCCGCCTGAAACGCTGCTAATGGCAAAAATCACGGGAACGGGGCTGGCGGCCGCCTCATCGACGCCCTGCAGCACCCGGGCGCCCCACAAGCCTGCGCGTGTTGCGCCACCCGAGATGGCGACGATGACCGGACGGAGGGGACCCGATCCGCCATGACACTCGACCCATTTCGCCCACATTTGCTGCAGCGGGGCCCGCGCCGCCGGATCGGCGAGGCCTGCAGCGTGCGCGCGGGTGGGCTCGAAGATGCGGACGGTATGGGATTCGAAGAACCACGGCGCGACAACGAAGATCCAGAGCGCGAGGATCAGGATGACCGGCGGGCGGCGCGGACCGATGCGCGAGCCGAGAAATTTCCATTGGAGCTTGAATCCGTCCGCGACCCAGGTCAGGGCGGCCAAAGGGCCGATCATCAAGCCGAGCCCGAGGACGGCGATGGAAGGGCCAGGAAACCAGCCAGCAAACAAGGCAGCGAGTCCCTGCCAGCCCTCCGGCAGGAAACTTTGCGGCAGGAAGCTCTCGATCGCGCCGGCAAGAAAGGCGGCGATCCCCAAGATCAGGAGCGCCCATCCCAACTTCGAACTGATGGGAGCATAGGCCAGGAGCTCCAGGAGTGGGCCCCATATCTGGTCACGCCAGAAACCGGCTTTCTTCCTGGGGGGACCGCCGGGAGGCGTGTTCACGAGTCGGGGCCACCGCCGCCTCACCGTCAGGACCCAAAAGCCGGCGGCTACCCAGAGAACGACAAAGATCAAGCGAAGGGGCGCAAACGGGACCAGAAGAATCGTCACGCCGATGAGAGCTGCCGCAATGAACAGAAGGCGAGGCAGCCACTCGAGCGCTTGGAGATTGGCGGGTGAAGTTATCGCCTCGCCTCGCGGCGATGTCCCTGTGTCAGTAATGTCGAACCGGGCCGCCAGCAAGGCACGCGCCCAGAACCAGGCCGCAAAGGCCAGAAGCGCCAGGGCCAGATTGAAAGCAAGCGAGCTCCAGAAATCGTCGATTGCCGCCAGCATGTCCTGAGTTTGTGGCGGCAGAAGCAATCCGACGACTCCAAGGACCAGCACGGCGACCGGACCGCGGACGGTCCGCAACATCGAGGCCCATGATCTCATTGGGCTTCCTCCTTGGGATCGGCACGGCGCAGGGTGGCGTCGTTCATGTCTTGGCCAGCGACGCCAGGATCGACGTCGTGCTGCTCTTCATCCAGTCCATCAGCTCCCGGCAGGTCTTCTGGGTCAGAAGTGTGTTTGCTCGTTCACCCGCAGTTCTTACCGTGTTGTCGTAAGCACTGATGCAGGTCACCATCAGCGCATGCATGATCTGCATCTGCTGCTGTGCCAGCTGGGTGACATTCGGTCCGGACGCTCCGCCCGCCGGCTTGCCCTGCGGCGACGAGAACGACGTCGGCGCGGCCGCGGCCGTGTTGACGGCAACGGCCACGCCGGGCGGCACGGCCGGGGTCGTCGACGGCCCGGTCTTTTCGCTGCTTCCGCCGCCGCCCGCACCGCCGCTGTTCCCCGCCAGTGCGACCAGCAGATAGCCGTATTGGCTCAGGATCAGGGCATAGGCATCCTTGCCGATGACGCCGTTGGCATACGCCTGGCAGGCGCTGTAAAGCCCATCGCGCAGCGCCACCACGCCGGCGGTGCGTCCAGCCATCGCCGCGATCGTTTCGCTGTAGCTGTTGCTGCCGGCGAACTGTCCCGAACTGCCATGGAAGAAATTTCCGCTGGCGGAGAGCTGCTGTTGCATGGCAATCGCCGTCGCCCAATCCGGGCTCGGCGCCTGGCACAGGACCTTGGGGATCTGTCCCGACTCCGGCCGCTGCCGCAACGTTGTAAGAGAATAGTCGCCGCCGGGCAGCAGCACAGCCCTGTCGACAGCGCCCCCGATGGGCTGACCTGAGTTCGGGTTGGCTGG